>CAZLYS010000112.1:0-9381 GCA_964563415.1 uncultured Halomicronema sp. | reverse complement strand
CATTCTCCCAAACTATCGCTGTGTATGGGTGGGCAGTGGGTTGTCACCCTTTGAGATTTATCCTATGCACCTACCAATTGCTAGTAGTCACCACACACAGGTTATGAATTCTTGATGGACCTTGAGGTGGCCCGCTGAACAGTTGATTGACGATGGAGATCGGTGGTACTTAATTGATAGGTCGAAAAAAGGCTACATAGCTCTCTAAGCTCGGTTGATAGAGCTTACCAAGATCGGTCTCTGTAGACGTTGTCTCATGATTACCAGGCAGTTTGCGCATCCCAAATTGAGGGTTGGCGTACAGTTCTAAGGGACGTCCACGGGCGTTGACGAGCTTGACTTGTAAGGGACAGGTGAAAAAGGGATGGGTGGTAGCGAGTTGTTGCCAAGAGGATAAATCTTGATGCTGGAGCATATTCTTGACGCGATGCAGTTCACGATCAGCTTCGTCCAATGCAAAAGGCCGATACGACTGCGCCAGGCCCCTGTGAGATAGGGTGTCAAGGATGGCCTGGACAGCAGGCCCATCTTGAAAGGGCAACGTGGCCAGGTAGGTGATCGCAGATAGCCCAATTTCATCCTCTGTCATGAAGGACAATTGTGTGTGTCGATTAGTTACCTCAATGTTAGGTGGGCGTGATAACACTGGGCTCGCGGTGGCTACCTGAGCAAAGCAGGTGGCTAAGGCTGCATGGGCCTCTAAGGTCATGACGCCGTCGATCGTCACCGTGACTTGTGCGGGTCGCTGATTAAGAAACGTATGAACATCTTGCCCAGTGTTGAAATAGCGTCGCTGAGACTGATCTCCTAAACGGCTGAGATCAATCCATTCACAAATAATTTCTGTGGTTTGAATGTCATAGGCGATCGCCCCTTGCATCTGAATACCGGTGATCGTGGCTCCAGAGAGATCGGCACCCACACAACGAGAATGGCGGAGATTAGCCCGGCTGAGATCGGCATGCACCAGGATAGTATTTTCAAGAACTGCACCCTCGAGTTGAGCCCCCGTCAAATCAGCTCCACTCAGTTTGGCATCGGTCAGATCGGCATCTTTCAGATTGGCCCCGGTTAAATTTGCCCAGCGGAGATTGGCCCCGCGCAAATTGGCACCGCTAAGGTTAGCGGTCCGTAGATTACCATGGCGACACTCCACCCCAATGAGGATGGCGTTATTCAGATCAGCACCTTCTAAGTTCACAGAGTTAGCTTGAGTGTTGCTCAAATTCGCCCCAATCAAACTACTTTTGCGCAAATTGCTCCGGCTCAAGTTAGCCCCGGTTAGATTCGCCCAGCGAAGTCGCACTTCTCGTAAATCGGCTTCCTCAAAGTTTGCCCGTGTTAAGTTTGCATTGCTGACATCAGCCCTTAAGAGTTCTGCGCGAATTAATGAGGCGCCGGTTAAATCGGCTCCGACCAGAATTGCTTGGATTAAGTTGGCAACGTTAAGTTGCGTTTCCCGCAAATTGGCCTGACTTAAATTAGTGCCACTCAAACGACTGACATTCAGAACAGCTTGTTGGAAATCTCCTTGACTAAGGTTGGTGTTGCTCAGGTTAGCAACATTAAGGTCAGCACCTCGCAAAATAATGTGAGGTAGTTTTTTGCCGGATAAGACGCATTCATTGAGCTTGAGATTAGTGAAGTCGCGTTCCCCTTGGGCGTATTTTTCCAGCAGGATAGCAGCGGTATCGGGGGAGGGTAAGGGCTTCATGTCAATACGCTTACTCGGGGGAGAACGCTACAAGATAGAGCAAACTATCTTGTGTAAACAACGGTCAGACGGGGCAACCGGGAATCGGGTGTTCAAATTCTAGAGCGATCAAGAGTTGATTCGCAGTGATCAGGTCCAGCGATCGCTGGACCTGATCTCAGGTTGCCCGCAATCCTACGGATCTCTGTCATTACATCATGAGATTGGTTAAGGATTTCTATTGAGTTAAGTTGATAAGGTTCCGTTGAGCCCTGATCGGTCTTCCCGAAAAACTCAGTAATTTTTGACTATCATCAAAATTTTGCTGGCAGGTGCGATGAAGATTGGGATTGTCGGTTTAGGTCTCATTGGTGGGTCACTGGGGTTAGATTTTCGCGCGTTAGGCTATGAGGTTTGGGGGGTGGCCCGTCGCCTCACGACCTGTGAAGCGGCGATCGCTTGTGGGGCCGTGGATTATGCCTCGACTGAACTCCAGAGTCTGGACTCTGTCGATGTGGTGTTTCTCTGCACGCCGATCCACGTCATTGAGGCGGTCGCCGCTGACCTCATACCTCACCTCAAGTTGACTACTGTCTTGACAGATGTCGGCTCGGTGAAAGGTGCGATCGTTGATAGTTTAAGCCCTCGCTGGCCTAACTTTGTGGGGGGGCATCCGATGGCCGGTAAATCGGAAGTGGGGATTGCCGTTGCTGAACCACAACTTTTTGCGGGTCGAGCTTACGTGGTTACCCCAACTGAGCAGACCCCACCAACCGCCGTCGCGCTGCTGACGGATTTGGCTAACAGTCTGCATGCCCATGTCTTTACCTGCTCCCCCGCCGTACATGATCGTGCAGTTGCCTGGATTTCTCACCTGCCAGTGATGGTGAGCGGCAGCCTCATTCAAGCCTGTTTAAGTGAACCGGAGGCTGCAGTGCGGCAACTCGCTCAAGAGTTTGCCAGCTCTGGCTTTCGAGATACCAGTCGAGTGGGAGGAGGACATCCTGAACTGGGGTTGATGATGGCCCAATATAACCGTGATGAAGTGCTGCGATCGCTCCAGGGCTACCAACAGGCCCTACAGCATGTCACGACGCTGATTGAGCAAGAAGATTGGGCCGCGATCGCGGACGTCTTGGCCACCAATTATGCAGCCCGACCAGAGTTTATTCGATCAACACCGGCTCCTGGTACAGCAGCGCCGTAAAGGTTACTGTGGCGCCCAATCCTTCGCCCATGCTGATAAACTGCACAACGCCCCCCATGGCCTCTACTAAGCGTTGAGAGATGGCTAATCCCAAGCCGGTGCCACCGTATTGGCGGGTACGTTCACCATCGACCTGGCTAAAGGTTTGAAAGAGGCGGTCTTGTTTTTCTAAAGAGACTCCAATCCCGCTGTCGGCGACGCTCACCTTGACCGTACCAGGCCACTCTTGTCCTTGGAATTGCACCTTTTGAGACTTGATTTCAGCGCTGATGGTGATGTGACCTTCGTGGGTAAATTTGATGGCATTCCCAACGAGGTTGAGGATGACCTGTAAGAGTCGCTGATAGTTGCCATTGATGACGATTTCATCACGGGTGAGGGGCTGATTGATAACAAACTGGAGCCCCTTACGCTCAGCTTGAGGACGAGTAAAGTTTTCGACGTCGGCAAACAATTCGCTGAGCTTGACCTGCGCCATATCGATTTGCATCTTGCCAGCTTCAATTTTCGCGATGTCCAGCACATCGTTAATCAAATTCAGCAGATGAATGGCTGATTTGTGGGCTTCTTGTAAAAATTCGTCCTGTTCTTCGGGGTTATCAGCCATGCCATCCAAAATCAGGCGTAAGAAGCCAATCATGCCGTTGAGGGGTGTGCGTAGTTCGTGAGACGTATTGGCGAGAAATTCGCTTTTGAGGCGCGAAGCTTCTTCGGCCAGGTGACGGGCTTCTTCGAGTTCGCGATGCTTTTGGCGCAGACGTTGGTTAGCCGCTTGGAGCTCATCGGCGAGCCCCTGAGCGTCTCGAAATAAATGAGCATGAGCGATCGCAGTGCCCACTTGTTCCATTACAGCTTGGAAGAGTGACCGATCTAGCCCCTGCCATCCCTTAGCATCAGGAGCTTTGAGCACAATCACACCGTTCGGCTCGCGATGATGTCGGGTAGCGGCGACTAGGTAAGCGCCCTCCGCAATCGCCGCCTCAACTGGTTCATCGACCTTATTTAAGACAAGAGGGGGTTGCACACGTAACGCTGCTGGCACGCTCGGGTAGTCGTCAAAGCTGAGACTGTCGGTGTAGGGGCATGGTGTCTCTGTTGTCTCGACGAGGGCCATCACTGGTAAGACTTTTCTGTGTGCTTCGTAGGCACAAAAGACGCCCCACTCTAGAGCAAAAATAGCCGCTAGTTCTTCTAGCGTTTGTTGCCAAATAGTTTCCAAATCTAAGGTACGCCGAATCGCCCAAGTCAGTTGGGTCAATTGCTGCTCGACAAGCTGGCGCGTCGATTGTGCGCCTCCGGCTGTGGGCACCCAATCAATGACCTTGCAGGCCCCCACCCAATTTGGGTCAGCGCCTAATGAGAGTGGGCATAGCTCCACAATTCCGGTGAGTAGTCCGCTAGCAAATTGTAATTGCCACGGTTCCGTAGTTGTCAGCGGTGAATCAGGACTGAAATGCAGCCCCAAGGCGTCAAAGTTGGTGACTAATTGATCGAGCGATCGCCCCACCCAATGCTCCAACTGAATTCCCAACGTTTCGGCGGCTGACCAGCTGAGATTTTGCAAGCAGCCTGTCGTATTCATGACGAAGACTAGAGGCGGCAAGGTTTCTGGTAGAGGAGATGCGCCTAGAGGGGGAGATGTCATCGCTGTGGGCGAGTCAGTTTGCGTTAGGAGTTGAGATGACGAAATCTGCATGGAACTTGAGAAAGGGGCATGACTGCAGGACTCGAGCACTTGTGGGCAGATATTCTCCCGTCAATCCGACTATTCAAATTGACGGGTCGATTTACCCGGTAGACCTATTGGTCTGTAAACCAGGAGATGCCTGTTGAGGTCAGGCTGACCCCAGCAGGTCTCTGCACTTGTGAGCTTTACACAGTTATAGCTGCGAGCAGAGGAGAATGGTTGTTGATGTCTGTTGCTTAGAATGCCCTAATGAGTCTAAATCCTGACAGCCCCCATCCATGGCTCTTGAAGTCTCGGTTTTGCCAGCCTTTAGTGCTGGTTAAGGCAAAGCCGCGATCGCGCTGTCAGCGCTCCCTAGTTGACCGGGAATCAGGTACAAATTTCCGTCTGTTGTTAAATCCGATTAAACTTAAGTAACAAACTTTTGTCTTTTCTTGAGTACGCCATCCTCTGGTATGACTGACGCACCTGTCTCGCGCATTCGCAACTTCTGCATTATCGCCCACATTGATCATGGCAAGTCGACTTTGGCCGATCGCCTGTTACATAAAACGGGTACGGTGAGCGATCGTGATATGAAAGCCCAGTTCCTCGACACGATGGATCTGGAGCGCGAGCGGGGCATCACGATCAAGCTGCAGGCAGCGCGGATGAACTACACCGCTAAGGATGGTGAAACCTATGTACTCAATCTGATCGATACGCCAGGGCACGTTGATTTTTCTTATGAAGTGTCTCGCTCGCTGGCAGCCTGTGAGGGGGCGTTGCTGGTGGTGGATGCATCCCAGGGGGTCGAAGCCCAAACCCTGGCGAATGTCTATCTAGCGCTGGAGCACGATCTAGAAATCATTCCGGTGCTGAACAAGATTGACCTGCCGGGTGCTGAACCAGATCGCATCAAACAAGAAATTGAGGATGTGATTGGCCTCGACTGCAGCGAGGCTATTTTGGCCTCGGCTAAAGAAGGGATTGGCGTCAATGAAATATTAGAGGCGATCGTGGAACAGGTGCCGCCGCCCCAAGATACGGTGGATGAACCCCTACGAGCCTTGATTTTTGACAGCTACTACGACTCCTATCGGGGGGTTATTGTCTACTTCCGGGTAATGGACGGAACTTTGAAAAAAGGTGATACCGTGCGCCTGATGGCCTCCAAAAAGGAGTACGAGGTAGATGAACTGGGAGTCTTGTCGCCCACTCAGGTTCCCGTTGACGCGCTACATGCCGGTGAGGTGGGCTACTTCTCCGCCGCGATTAAGGCGGTGGAAGATGCCCGAGTCGGCGACACCATGACCTTGGTCAAGCATCCCGCCGAGGAAGCCTTGCCGGGTTATGTCGAAGCGAAGCCCATGGTCTTTTGTGGGCTGTTTCCCACCGATTCTGACCAGTACGAAGATTTGCGGGATGCGTTGGAAAAACTGCGATTGAACGATGCTGCGCTGCAATACGAGCCGGAAACCTCCAGCGCGATGGGTTTTGGCTTTCGCTGCGGCTTCCTGGGGCTGCTGCATATGGAAATTGTGCAAGAGCGGTTAGAGCGGGAATACGACCTGGATCTCATCATCACAGCGCCCTCTGTGGTCTACCAGGTGCAGTTGCTAGACGGCACCACCGTCGAAATCGATAACCCCAGTACGCTACCGTCGCCGCAAGAGCGAGAGTCCATTGCTGAGCCCTACGTCCGAGTGGAAATGTTGACACCAGAAGAGTACGTGGGCGCATTGATGGAGCTTTGTCAGAGCCGTCGCGGCGAATTCAAGGACATGAAATATCTAGCGCAGTCGCGTACCGCTTTGGTGTATGAGTTGCCGCTGGCAGAAGTCGTCACGGACTTTTTTGATCAGTTGAAGTCGAGATCGAAGGGTTATGCCAGCATGGAATATCACCTGATCGACTATCGCACTAACAATTTGGTGCGGTTGGATATTTTGATCAACGGTGAACCGGCTGATCCTCTGGCGAACATTGTGCATCGCGACAAAGCTTACTACGTCGGCAAAGCTCTGGTGGAAAAACTCAAGGAACTGATTCCCCGGCATCAATTTAAGATTCCGCTACAGGCGTCAATTGGGAGTCGCGTGGTGGCTAGCGAGAGTATTCCGGCCCTGCGCAAAGATGTCTTGTCAAAGTGCTACGGCGGCGACATTTCCCGCAAGAAAAAGCTGTTGCAGAAGCAGGCTAAGGGTAAAAAGCGGCTAAAGGCGATCGGTACGGTCGATGTGCCCCAAGATGCGTTTATGGCAGTACTGAAGTTGACCTAACGGCTCGCTCAGCACAAAGATTGAACCCATTGAGCGTTGAGTTTTAGTCAATCTCTTCTTGCATATGTCGCAGCTGCATTCCTGTCTGTTTCGTGATCAGTCCGTTCGTCTGCTTGTATTGCTCGGAGTTGTCAGTTTGACAGTTGCCTGCGATTCCGCAACTACCAACCCCAATGCAGAGGGTGGTGATGACCTAACTGCAGAAACCATTACGATTTTGGGGACGCTGACGGGGAATGGGGAAGAGAAGCTGATGGCGGCGATCGCCCCTTTCACTGAAGAGACCGGAATCCAGGTGGAATATGAAGGCACGGATGCCTTTACGACGCTGATTTCTGTTCGGGTTGATTCGGGAGATGCGCCAGATATTGCCCTGTTTCCTCAACCGGGCTTGATGCTGGACTTTGCGGCACAGGGTGATTTGGTTCCTCAAGATCGAACCGCTCTAGAATCGGCCTATGCGCCTGATTGGCTTGACCTGGCAAGCGTGGACGGGCAACTTTACGGTGTGTGGATGCGGGCGGATGTCAAAAGTCTGGTTTGGTATAATCCCCAAGCCTTTGAGGCTGCGGGCTACCGCATTCCGACCACTTGGGATGAGCTGACTGACCTCAGCCAGCAAATCATTGCTGACGGCAATACCCCCTGGTGCATCGGCATGGAAAGCGGTAACGCCACCGGATGGGTCGGCACCGATTGGGTGGAGGAGATCCTGCTGCGGCAGGCGGGGCCAGACGTTTACGACCAGTGGGTGAGCCACGATCTACCCTTCAACCATCCGGCGGTAGAGGCCGCACTGACGACCTTTGGCGAGATTGTGCGCGATCCGGTTCAGGTGCGGGGTGGGCCGACTGGGGTTATCAGTATTCCGTTTGGAGATTCACCAGCGCCGTTATTCAGCGATGCCCCTGGGTGCTACCTGCATCGGCAGGCCAGTTTTATCAGCGACTTTTTGCCTAGTGGGTTGATCCCCGAGGAAACGGTGGATGTGTTTGCTTTGCCTGCCATGCAGAGTGAACAAGAGTCGCCCGTCTTGGTGGGGGGGATTGTGTATGCTCAGTTTAACGACAACCCGGCAGCGACAGCGCTCATGGAACATTTGGCTTCTGCCCAGGCCCACGAAATCTGGGCGAGTGAAGGCTATATCACGCCCCATGAGCGGGTGGCACTGGAGGCTTATCCTGATGATTTGATTCGTAATCAGGCGGCGGTGCTCAAAAATGCGACGCTTATTCGCTTTGATGGCTCTGATTTGATGCCGGGATCAGTCGGGACAGGTACCTTTTGGACGGGTATGGTGGACTACGTCGGGGGAGCTGAGGCTGCTGCCGTTTTGGAGGAAATTGAAACGAGCTGGCCGGAATCGGAATAGCGATCGCTATCCCAGTATCCACGCTATTGAGGAGTGCTAGCGGAGGCTGCTATGGCGCTGGTAAACCATTTGATGGTTGAGAAAATCGCAAATGGTATTGAGGTCTTGAATGGCGTCAAGTTCTGCCGATTCTTCGGGGCTGAGGGCTTGCTGCGATCGCTTATCGAGGAGAGTGCCCTGCCGAATTTTTAGGGGTGGAGCAAATTTGATACGAGTCCAATTTGCGTAGCGATCAATTTGAACCTGATCGAGCAATTGAGACAGTCTTTGGCCTATCGGTGACATAACGTTGTCTCCTAAATTGAGTGACCTGCTTGATTCATACAGGTGAGTAGCCTAATCATCAGGACTAATATGCAAGCGATGAGTTCCATCAAAATAGGGAGATCTCACCCTATGCGTGATGAACTATTTAGACATCTAGAAAACATCAATCTCAGGGGCCAATGAATAGATCTAAAACCTTCGTCTGTTGCCCACAAAAGTCAAGACTTAATGATGTCGATGATCATGATTCACTGCTTTGAAAAGCTGATATAACTTGGGCTAAATCATTGGTGTGATCAATTCGAGAAGAAAATCACTTCCATTCAGTTTGACAAACCTTTAATACTTAACTTCACTCATCCTTAGTTACATTACTCGAGATTGTAGAACGTGCCATTGTTAATGGTGGTGGGTCATTACACATTGTTACTCTGGGTCATTGTTACTGGAGATCGACCTATGGGCGGGAAGTTCAACAGTATTGAGTTCTTGTTCTAATTGTTCTACTGAAGGCAATTCTGGTTTGAGAGGAGGGGGTAACTCTTTAGCTGTTCGGTGGGTCGAAATGCCGATAGGCTTTTGTAAGTCGCGTAGAGCGTATTCTGCGATCGCCTTATTTTTAGAACGACATAAAATCATGCCAATGGTCGGCCCATCATCCGGATGTCGTAGTAAATCATCTACGGCAGAAACATAGAAATTCATCTTGCCTGAAAATTCTGGCTGAAAGTCTCCCATCTTCAAATCAATTACCACAAAACAACGAAGTTTGAGATGGTAGAACAACAGATCAAGATAAAAATCTTCGCCACCGACTTCCAAGTGATACTGGCTGCCCAAAAATCCAAACCTCCACCCCTCACCCCCAGCAGAGTGGGGTGTACACTAGAGTGC
>CAZLYS010000111.1:0-9426 GCA_964563415.1 uncultured Halomicronema sp. | reverse complement strand
ACTAGTTGCGTTTGAATCTGAACAGGATTAGTGAGGAGTTTGTGCACTGGGCAGCGATCGCTGATTTCCCTTAATCGCTCTCGTTGCTCAGGGGTGAGATTGCCTGTCAGGGTGAGGTGGGCTGTGATTATGGCGTCTCCATCATGAGACTCGTAAGCCAAATCAACGGCAACCTGTTCCAAATGCCAGCCTTTGCGCTCAGCATACATTTTGAGCGTGATGGCTTTACAGGTTCCTAATCCTGTCAAAGTCCACTCAACAGGGGTAGGGCCAAGATCATCGCCGCCTAAGGTCGGGGGCTCATCGGCGGAGAGTTGAAACTGGCGAATCGTCACATCCTGACCATAGCGAGAATCGTTGGACACAACACGGACAGCAGTCATGCTACATCTCCGGTTGATGTTTGGTTAGCCAGATGTCCTGTTTTTACGTAGATGAGACAGCCCGCTTCGCTATAGGGGGTATGAACGCTGCCATGGGGACTACGAAGCCAAGTGCCTTGGGGATACACTCCGTGGTCATCGGCAAAGGTGCCTTCGAGGACAAAGATTTCTTCCCCACCCCAATGGCGATGAGTCTGAAACGTTGTCCCCGGTGCCCATTTCACTAGCGCTACGTTTTCAGAGCCATACGTGTGCAGGGGTAACACCTTTAACCCGTCGACTAAGCCAGGAGCCCACTGAGCTTGATGGGTGTCAATAGTGACCTGGGTTTGGTCACCAGGAGCCATTTGCCACAGCTTCACCAAAATGGTGGCTCCGTCTTTGCTGTAAGGGGTATGGCTAGAGCCAACCGGATTCCGCACATACGTGCCGGGGCCAAAGTCACCGTGCTCGTCGGAGAACACCCCCTCCAGCACAATGAATTCCTCACCGCCGTTGTGGGTATGGGCCGAAAAATAGCTGCCGGGGGCATAACGAACAATGGAGGTGGCGCGGGCAACTTCTTCACCGTCTCGTTCCAACATGCGGCGCTGCACACCGGGCATGGGGGAATCGACCCAGGGCAGATCTGCGCTATTCACAACGGCGCGTTGATGCAAATCAGCATGGATTTTCATGGCATAAGCCTCTTCAATATGGATTGACTGTTCGTTAGTGAGCATCCGCTGCGGGCGAAAGGTGCTCCGCCCGCAGCGGATATCAACTTAGTTATATTGATTACGTCCGGCCATGACGCCACCGTCAATGTCCCAAATGGCTCCGGTCACCCAATCAGAATGATCAGATAAGAGGAAGGCGATCGCTTGGGCCACATCTTCCGGAGTCCCGACGCGCCCCCTGGGATGAAAGGCATTGAAACCCTGCAGCGCACCATGCACCTCATCTTTGGGGATAAACCCTTCATAAATGGGCGTTTCGACCACAGCGGGAGACACCGCATTGACACGGATATGTTTACCCGCCAACTCCATGGCTAAGTGCTGAGTCAAGGAATGCAGCCCCGCTTTTGCCATGGAATAGGCAGACGAGGGCGTGGCCTGGACGGCTTGTTTGGCCCACATCGAACCGACATTCACAATGGCCCCACCACGACCCTTTTCCACCATATTTTTCGCGACGGTTTGGGTCAGGAAGAAGGTGGCTTTGTTGAGGTCGAGATACAGGTCGTAGTCGGCTTCAGTGTGTTCCAAAAAGGGCTTGGGTAAGAAGACGCCAGCAGCATTGACTAAGAGGGTGACATCGGCATGCTTAGCGATGAGGCGATCGCTAAGCGCCCTCCGCTCCGAGGGATTCGTGATATCGGCTTGCTCACCGGCTACCGACCCGTAGACTTGCAGCTCATCAATGGCAGCCTGCAGCTTTGCCAACTGGCGACCAACCACAACAGCCGAACCGCCCCCTTGCAGAACTTGTTGAGCGACGCTTTTGCCAATACCGCTAGTGCCGCCGATGACAATAAGCTTCTGGCCAGAAAATTGTTGAGTCATGAGAATAGCTCCTTTTACCTACTAATAGGTAGTTGAATTAGCAAAAAAATTAGTCGTCGATACACAGGCTTGCTAACAGCGGTTTAGCAATGCCATCAAACATAGCTGGGCTGTCCGTTGCGGTACGGGCCATGAGCTGTGCCCCTTGCACGGTTGCCAGCAAAAGCGAGGCTTCGGTCTCAGGAGCGAGGCGTAGTCGCAAGCAACCTGATTCTACTCCGCTTGTCAGAAGGCGAGTGAGCCAGTTATGGGTCTCGGCCAAAAAGCTCCTAACCTCGTCCTGTACGGACTCGGGGAGGACTTCAATTTCGGCAGACAATATGCCACACAGACACATCTGGCACTCGCTCAGCCCACCCCGGTAAAGCCCAATAAACTGTTGCAGTTGCTGCCGTGGGTCAGACTCAGATTGCTCAATCACTTTTAGCTTGTGCTGGAAGTTGGTGTGGTAGCGCTTGACCAGCTCTTTACCGAGTTCTTCCTTAGAGGGGAAATGGTAATGAATACTGGCTTTGCGAATGCCCACCTGCTTAGAGATATCGGCGTAACTGAAGGCACTATACCCCCGGCAACGCACAAGCTCTTGAGCCACATCTAAAATTTGTTGAGCGGTTTCTTTCATATTCTGATTATCTACCTACTAGATGGTAGATGTCAACCTTTAACTTCGTCTAATTTTAGTCTGTAGGTATTTGAGGTCGTATTTAACCCTGCGGTTGCGTTTACTCTCACAGCTCGTGCATTGATCTGCAAGTTGAGAAAATCGATAGGCCTGGCAAACCCATATGAAGCCAAAAGAATCTCAATGCAAGTCTAAAGGCATTAAAAGTTGGAATCACAAAAAGCGGAAGTAGTCTCACAAAGAGAATTGCTCCTGGTGACAATACTCAGAGTTGGACTCAATAGGTTGAAATCAAGATTCTTTTTGGTCTCAGTGAGTCTTAAAACGAGATTTGCCTTGTGTGGGCTTTTGGTTCCAAGGAATTTAGTCTTAAGTGAAGTCGAGCTTACATGGCGCTGACTACAGTTCTAAGGCACCAACTTTGATAGTCTCTTCATAAGACTTGCTTGTATTAAATTAGGGCTACAAAATATATGCATAGGTCTCACGAAGAGATCAATGCGTCAACCCATTCCTTCACGGGTAAGTGTTCAATGAATAAAAGAGGTTATGCGCCAATCTGTCTCTTGATGAGACTTGAGGGGCTTTCGGTAAGTCTTCTTTTGTGTTGCTAGAGTCTCATGTGAAGACTCTTTCTCTGTTTCATGTGAGTGTTGAGTTGGTCGGTATTTTGTTTTGATGGTGCTTGGTGCTGTTAGAGCGGATCAAGTGCGTCAATTCGGCTTGGCGCTGAAATACTGGGTGTCCGTTTGTTGGAATCACTTTTCTGTCAGTGAGTGTTGTTGATGGTGTCTTTTGCGGCGATCGCGCTCTCTTGTTCGAAGTCTTATTAGTCGCAGGAGAAGTATGGTCTTGTTTTTGAGAACGACGCTATAGTTACTTAGCTATAGCAATATACAGCCATAAAGGCTGTATCCCTTCACGGGCCAGGATCTGGTCGATCAGCGATCGCTAATCAATACTCCTCGAAAATTTAGTCCAGAAATAGTCCAGATAAATACAAAAGCCTTAAAATCTCCCTCTGGACGGGGGAATTTAAGGCTCGAGTAGTTGCGTTTACCGCAACTACTCGAGGTGGACTTCAAGATTTTTTTGCATAACCATATTACTAATCTGAGTGTGATAAACGTATACGGAAAATCAGAATCTTTGTACTGATAGAGCCCTGGTTTGTGATCGCATTTCAGGGGTTTTAGTTTTAAGGCAGTCTCATCAGTCTTGTCTTGAGTTTGACTGGATTTGGCCTGAAATTTGGAGGTGTTTTGGTTCCTTGGGTTTCTGATGCATCTTTTGTTGTGGCATGGTCTCATTGGCGGGCCTGGGCAGATAATTGCAACCGCTTTTGCTCTGGCTCGCCCTTGAGCAGTCTGGGGCTGGCTCGGCCGGTGGGGACGTCTTAGTGAGTGTGCTATTGAGGCTGTCTTCTCTCGTCTTAAGTCTATTCCAGGTGATTAATAGGCTGTTGAACTACTTAACCCTATTCAGTTCCAAGCTGTTTCTCTAAATCAAGTGGAACATTTTTAGCATTGGCAAATTCGTCGGCATTGGGTACCTGAGTTGTGCTACTCCAAGTAGTAAATCTGAGATCGGCACCACTGAGATCGGCACCACTGAGATTGGCACCACTGAGATTGGCACCACTGAGAGTAGTGATAATGAGGACGGAAGTACTGAGAACGGCAGAAATGAGGGCGGCACCACTGAGATTGGCGCCAATGAGATTGGTGGCGCCGAGAGAGGCACCGTCGACATCGATGAAGTTAGCACCTTTGAGACCGGCGCCAGTGCGGTAGGCATCCAACAAGGCATTTGTGAGGTCAGGATCGATACTGAGATTGGCACTACTGAGGTTGGCACTACTGAGGTTGGCACTACTGAGATTGGCGCCACTGAGATTGGCACTACTGAGGTTGGTGGCACCGAGGTTGGCAACTTTGAGATTGGCACCACTGAGGTTGGCACCACTCAGGTCGGCACTAATGAGGTCTGCACCACTGAGGTTGGCACCACTCAGGTCGGCACTAATGAGGTCTGCACCACTGAGGTTGGCATCACTGAGGTCGGCTCCTTTCAATGGAAGTTTTCCTTTACTAAGGACTTCGGCCTCAATCAAGAAACGGATAATACTACTTTTGCGATTTGAGTCCTTCTCAAATCTCCTCAAGATGGAAAGTGTTCTGGCTCGAACCACATCAATTGCTGCATTCAGCAGCTCATTCTCTTCACGTGTGGGCTTAATGTCTTTTTCTGAGATAGAGGAGATTGTGGTATTTTTCTGAGCAATTGCAAGAATGTTGTTGTCTACTAAAGCAGCAGAGACACGATCAAGATAGGTCTGTAAGATTTCCTCCGCGGCTTCTTCAGCTTCACGTTGCTGTTGTTTTTGCTGAAAAAGAAAGCCTAGGCCTGCGAGAGTTACAGGTACTCCCAACAGTCCTAGCCAATCCCAAAGTGTTTTACTGGGTTCTGATGCAATAATCTCAGTGATATTTCCATCTTGATCTTGCTGAATATCTATAGTGATTGCATCCCCACTCCCAAAGCCTGTCCAGTCAACCAAATAGCCAGCCCTGATACTAGTTTCTAAGATGCGAATGAAGGAAAGCCCTAACATTACAGACATCACAGACACAATCCCGATTATGAATCTTTTGTTGTCTTCTAGCTTTTTCCAAGACTTCAACGGATGCTTCCAACTCCAGGCCACTTAGTACTCTCTCTTTGTAATTCGGCTTTTCTTTAACTACAACTTAGTATGCTGGTTTTCCAATTAATACACTCCATTAAATGTATGCTCCGTCAAACTGAGGCCAGCGTGAGTGTAGCAAGCATCAATGGGAAGTAAGGCATCGCTACAATAAATTCAGCAGGACTTCATGCCATAGGCACAAGCCATGATTGCCGTTCCTCACTACATTAGCCCCAAAGACTATCTTGACATTGAGCGCGATAATCCCATTCGCCATGAATATCGGCGCGGCCTAGTTTACGCCATGGTGGGTGGCACCGATAACCACGATCGCATCACCTTTAACCTACTCAAGTTGATTGATAATCACTTTGGCGACCCCGCTGCCTGTCGGTTTTATTCCGGCAATGTCAAAGTCAACTATCAAGACGACTTTTATTACTATCCTGATGCTTTCGTTACCTGCGACCCGCGCGATGGTCAGAGACCGGCCCTAGAGGGCCATCGCGATGACCGCTACATCAAGCGTTATCCCAAACTAATTGCGGAAGTCCTCTCAACGAGTACACGGGTTTTCGACTCAGGCGAAAAATTTGAAGACTACAAACGACTGGAATCCCTGGAAGAATATGTTTTGATTTCTCAAGACAATCAACAGGTAGACTGTCGTCGCCGAACGTCTGCCAATACCTGGGAAACCATTGTCTACAAAGTGGGCGATCGCGTCATGCTAAACAGCATTGACCTGGAATTTGCGATCGCTGAACTCTATCGTGGCCTTGATGGCTGAGTTGCTAAAAAGGTCATTCTGCCCCAAATATCTTGATAAGGTTGTGGATGTCATTAGGCTGCGACTATACAATTCATTTGATATTGAATTTTAGAGATATTAAACATGCCTCCAGTTTTGTCGCGTTCCATAGCTACCCTTGTTTTTGCAACGGGTTTAACTGCTGTGGGAGTCATTCAGGCTGCCCCTAGCCATGCCCAAGAAGAGGTCATCCAAGAAGTTTTGCCAGTTTCCACCTCAGTGCTGGCAGCCATTCAAGAAGCACCCTTTAGCGAAGTCTTTGCCGTAACCACGGTGAACGGCGAGATTGGCTACGGCGTTAAAGACAAAGACTTTGACCCTCGCTACGACTTGGTGGGGTTCTACAGCCTCTGGGCAGATGCACCTGAGCAAGAACTACTACAAACGGCGGTCATGTACTGCATTCTTGATCCAGATTTGGAAGGCACAGAACTTGAGTCTATTACCTTGATGGACGGAGAAACTCCCTTGGTAACTCTAGATGAGAAAGTCGTTGCGACGGATACTCAAGAGTTTGAGGTCGCCCCCCAACAAACCGTGACGACTTACGCCGACCCGTATTACAGTCCCTATTGGGGAGATGCCTACTACGGTTTAGGGGGCAGCACTTATACCACTACCTATTTGCCAGCCGTTGATTGCAGCCTCGGCGCAGCTCGCTTTGATCTGTTACCGGTGCAAGCCGAAATCGCTCAATTGCCTTCAACCACTTTGAATGTCGAGTTGCTCTTTAGCAATGGCCAGACCGAGATGTGGCGCTTAGGTCAGGGCAGCGTAGAAGCCATTAAAACCCTCCCTTCGCTGCAGTAAATTGCCGACTATTTAACAGAGTCGTCGGTAGGAGAGAGCGCGTCCCTACCGACCAGACAGGGTTCGATGTGGCTACAGCATGATTAAAGCCATTCCTGAACATTTCTATTTTCATGACTGTTCAGGAATAGACGCAGAAGGCAACACAAACCGAGGTTTTAGGGCTTCCGTACAACTCGTTTCGGGAGCCTCATCGGGATTGTTGATGAAGGCGGTGCTAATGTCTCTGGCACACTGCGATCGCACAAAGGTACCGTGGCCGCTACTGGGCATTTCGACAAAGGTAGCGCGGCTCAAATCTTCTAACGCTTGCCTCGCCATAAAGTTCGGGGTTTGCGTGTCATATCGCCCCCCTAAAGCCAGGGTCGGGATATCACTTTCGATAACCGTATGCTCATTGGGGGGAGCTGGCTCGACGGGCCAAATGCTGCAAACCGCCTGTCGTTGAGAAATCAAAAACTGTGCTCCGCCGCTGAGGCCCGGCATAGCCAAAGACTCGAACGTCGCGAGGGTGGCATCAAGGTTGTTAAAAGCCATCAGTTCTCGGCAGACGATGGAATAATGCACCCCCCGTGAGAGACCATCGGCAATGTCCAATCGCGGGGCAGACACATCATTGAGCTGTTCAATCTGAAAATACACATTGCGGATTTCGACAGCAGACATCTGATTAATCTGAGTCCGGAGGTCGGCGGCTTGTTCACCTTCAAAAGTGCGATCGACAAAATCTCTCAGCGTATTGCGATCGCGCAGCTTACCAAATTCATACCCCAGTGTTGATAAATCGAAAAAAGATCGATTTTCCTGACCGAGTGGAAATGCTTCGATCGCTTGTATGACCTGCATTAACCACCGAAAGGCTGGGCGCTGAGTTTGCGCCGCGACCGTGTTGACATACAGCTGCCGGTTGATTTCAACTTGGAGGTCTCGTGCCCGCAAAGCTGACGCCTCAAAGGGGTTAGGAGCTACGGTATCGTCGATTTGTTGGGCAAAGAACCCCGGCGTCGTGACGGCAGTATAGGTGGTCGTGATGCCTTGTTCTAACTCGTGAATGATTAGCGGAAAATAGCGACTGAGTTGAGGCTGTTGGTTCATATAGCCGATCAACTGGGCAATGCTGTCCGGGGTCACTTGAGCATCTATTCCCGGTGGAGCATTCATCACGGGAATGGGATTTTGCCCGAGCGAATTGACTAAGTTCACAGTGCGGTTTAGCAGATTAGGATAAGCCGCTGCACAACCGGCATCCGCATCACAGTCTTCAATTACGTTCAACAATGATGCTTCAAAGAACCGGGGCGTTAAAGCAAAGACATCAGCTTGATAAGGCAATGCCGAATCGAGCACCACGCTCCGCACTCGGTCAGGATAGTCTCGCATGAGCTGCTGGGCCAACCGAGTTCCATAAGAGATGCCATAGAGGTTAAATTCGCTGTACCCCAGACTCATCAACAGGTTCACAGTGTCGTGGGCATTGTTGGGTGTGTTGTATTGGTTGAGATCAGCGCCATGATTTTGCAACGCGATCGCACAAACAAAATGGAGCCCGAGAATATCACTCGTCCCTAACGGGGCATCTCCAGTCACGGATTCAAGTCGGCGGAGGAGTTGATCAAGACTAGCCACTTGTGTGCGCAGGTTACGAATGCCCAAGAAGAAAGGGGCGCAACCCAGACGGTTTGAATACTTACTGCCCCGTTGGTCAAACAGCACCACATCTCGCGTTTGTCGCAGCGGTTCATAAAGGCTCACAAACGAGTCCAGATCGCGATTGACGGCATTGTCCAGATTATCGATTAAAGAACTGCCCGGTCCCCCATGCAAAAACACCACTGGATCGGCCGAGGACGTTGGGCTTTGGCTACGCAGTACCGCATAAGAAAGCTCGATCTGTCGGCCCTCCGGTATTTCGTAGTTTTCCGGCAGCGTGACATAACCACATGTGACCGTCTGTCCCACAATCTCGCTAGGCGGCAGCGCTAGCGGACAAGGTGTCGTTGTGGGCTCATACGTTGAGTTTGTTGCCAAAGCCTGCATGTTGGCCCCAGTTGACTGGGCGATCGATCGCTCAGGTACGTTGGCAGTCAGTAAAGCCAAGGCGAGGGCGATCACCATCAGAGCCACGTATAAAAATCGACGCATTAGGACCATGGACAAATAGAGCAATCCATCTTTCTTAGAGCAGACTAACAGTCCTCTGGCAATAGAAGATGAGAACTTGCCTGCCGATTTTTTCCGCCGCATGGTCTCTCATCCTGAGAGCTGCTTCTCCCCCCAAGCGTCAATAGAAGTTGAATACTTTATTGCTCATGCTTTCTACTTAAGTAGCTGTTGTAGTCTTGGAGCAACTGAGCAAGATTTTTTTCAGTGACGAGGCTGTATCCATGACTTTATTCCTCAACTACCCCCTCAATAATTCAATGCTTTGGCGATGCTCTAGCCTGATATTGAGTAGTTGGATCTTGAATAGTCTCATGGCCACTGAAGTCGCCGCCCTCACAGCTACTTCGCCTACACTGACTCACCTGACTGGAAATGCTGCTTATGTCTCTCAATCATCTAAG
>CAZLYS010000110.1:0-9441 GCA_964563415.1 uncultured Halomicronema sp. | reverse complement strand
TCCCCGAAGATGACTTCACAGTACAGGGACGACAGCGAGGTGAGGCGGGGCGGGTCTTTGTGTGGGTAATCGCTCCGGACGGCACCGTCACGTTTGAAGAGATTTCCTTAGCCGGGGTCGATCTCAGCTTGAATGACCAGGTACAACAAAGCCGTTCTGCGATCGGAGCCTATGGCCGTACCCGTGGCATTGGGGTCGTGCAGGTCGACAGTGCCCAATCTAGCTCCTATCTGAACGACCTTTACGACAAGCTCATTGCCCCGATCGCAGACGCTTTACCCAATGATCCCGATGATTTAGTGGTGTTGGTCCCCCACGAATCGTTGTTTTATCTGCCCTTTGCAGCTCTGCAAGATGAGGAGGGCACCTATCTGATCGAGCAGCATACGCTGCTGACAACTCCGGCCATTCAACTCCTAGAGTTCACCCTGGGGGAGTCTGCCGAGACACATGCACCCACATCATTAGTGGTCGGCAATCCCACGATGCCAAACGTGCCCAGCTTAGAAGGTGATTTGCAACCCCTGCCAGGGGCTGAAGCTGAAGCTGAGGAAATTGCTCAACTCTTTCAAACCAAGGCGATCATTGGCAGTGATGCCACCGAGTCTAAAATTGTTGCCGAAATGCCACAGGCCGATGTGATCCACCTCGCCACTCACGGGCTGCTCGATTACGTTGACACGACCGATCGCATTCCCGTTCTGGGTGCGATCGCTCTGGCCCCCTCTGACACGGACGATGGCCTACTCACCGCCCGCGAAATCGCCAACCTGTCACTGGATGCCCAACTGGTGGTCTTGAGCGCCTGTGATACCGGCTTGGGGGAAGTGACCGGCGATGGCGTCGTGGGTCTGTCGCGATCGCTGTTTGCCGCTGGCGCTCAAAGTACTGTTGTCTCCCTCTGGGCCGTCCCCGATGAACCTACTGCCGCCTTAATGAAAGCCTTTTATGCCGAGCTGTGGCAAGGCAAAAATAAGGCCCAAGCCCTGCGGCAAGCCATGTTACAGACCCAAGAACAATATCCCGCCCCCATCAACTGGGCCGCCTTTGTACTGGTGGGTAATCCTACACCGCTCTAAAGTCTTTTCCCCACAAGGGCTCAGGATAGAAATAAGCAGAGTGTTAGCCATCGCGACCTTCGCCAAACGCGTCAGTATCAGGTCTCCAATAGTTTGCTGATGAAGCAAGCTACTCCAATTACACATCCGCTTTACCAGCTAGCCACGCGAGGGCTTCTGCCGGGGTCGTGATTTTGCCTTCTGCATGGGCAATTTCGGCCTCACTGAGCAGTCGGCCAATGTGGGGGCCGGGTCGCAGGCCCAATTGCTGAATCAAATCTCGACCGCTGATCAAGGCATGGGGATGCGCGACGGGATCTGCAGGGTCAAGAAATCGATCAATCAGTTCTGCCAATAGTGGGAAGGGAATCCCTTCTGCCAGGGCTACTAGGACCAACGCGATAAAGCTGTTGCCCACCGTTTTGAACAGGACATATTGTTGGTGCCGGGAGTCGTTACCCTGAGCGATCGCTTGCAGCGGTTCCCAGCCCCGGAGGATCGCTAACACCGCCTGCTGCTCAGCCCGACTGTATTTGAAATGGGTCAGTTCAGCCTCAGCGATCGCTCCATCCGGCGACAGAATGCGACTCAGCTTCGCCGCCTTAAACCAACTCCGATGAAAGCCCGGTGGCGTTTGCTCCTTAATCCAGCCCTTGAGCAGGGCGGCAAACGCGGGATGATGCTCCTGCAGTTGGGTCGCCGCCGCATCCACAGCCACCAACTGCTGAATTTGTAATGCAGACAGATTGGGCAACCAGGTACAGAGCACATCATCAGCCCAGGCCAGCTTCATCAACGGCGTACCCTCAGGTTTGCTGAGCAGGCTGTCTAATTCACCTCGTACTCGCTCCGCTGCGACTTTACCCAACAATGGTGCCAACTCGTGAATGGTAGACCGGGTCGGCTCATCTAGGGTGAAATTGAGTTGTGCTGCTTGTCGATAGGCTCGCAGCAGCCGCAGCGGATCATCCGCCAGGTTATCTGCCGCAATCATCCGCAAGATGCGTCGTTCTAGGTCGGCACAGCCGCCCAGTGGATCAAATACCTGCTCAGTATGGGGATGGTAGGCGATCGCGTTCACGGTGAAATCTCGCCGGTGCAAATCGGATTCCAGGCTATCGCCCACCTGCTGAGCAAAATCCACCGTGGCGTGCTCAAAGACGACCCGCGCAATTTGGTTATGGGGGTCCAGCACGACAAACCCAGCGTCATAATGACGGGCGATCGCCCTCGCTGTTTCTACCGCGTGGCTGGGGACCACAAAGTCTAAATCTAAATAATCGGCTTTGCGTCCGAGCAGGGCATCGCGCACGCTACCGCCCACCAAGTGCGCCGATTCCGGCAGTAGGGACAGCTCAAAGGGCCAGGTCTGAGGCGATAAAACAGAGCTCACGGACAGCGCAGCGGCAGCAAAGGGAGATTGATCGAGGGAAACAGCTTGCAATGAAGGAGAACGGGTAGACAACAGTCTTCTTGGCTAGGAGGTTCACTAGCGATGAAGACACAGCTTTTCATTTTGCAACATTGCCCTCCACTCGCAAAGCAGGCAGTTGGCAAGTTGCGCTAGATTAGCAAAAACTTAGCACTCTCTTGCTCCACAGTAGGCCGTTTCTTCGGAAAAGATCCAATGTGCATTTGTGTGAATTGCCACTACGTCGATCGCTGTTCAACCTATAACGCGGTCGAAACTCAACACCAACAGCCCAACCTGACGGAATCACCGGACTTTGAGGCGGACAACCCCACGATCAATGTCAATATCCGCCAAGATGGCGACATTATCGAAATGGAATGGGATGTCGTCGGCTGCGACAGTTTTAAGCAAGAGATGGGCAAGTGGTCGAAGCTGCGTCCTGGTGAGTTAGTGCCCACGTAGCGATCGCCTTGCGGATCATGGCTTACCTAGGTCCGAAGTATTCATGCCTGTCTGCCAAGGTTGCATGACTCTTTATCGGACTGGACATCATTCGCTATCAAGCTTGCCGTGGATCAGTCACAGGAATGCTGAAATTAGCTCAATCGTTGGAAGCATGCAAATATTAGTTGCCACGGCTGCTATTGATGACCTAGCAGTTAGTTCGGGTTGAGCTTTTCCGTTCCGTCAGACAAGAGGCTGTCACGAAAGTGACAGTGGCCCATCGACAGATCAAACATGTGGAAACCGTATTTTTGTGAGAGCGCTTCAAAGACTTTTACGCCGCGGACGCTGTTGCCGTTCTCATCTAATGGGGGCGAAAAGACCGCAATACCGGCCTGATTCGGGATGACCGCAATCAGCCCCCCGGACACGCCACTTTTTGCCGGAATGCCCACCCGAAAGGCCCATTCTCCTGCAAAGTTATACATGCCACAGGTGTACATCACACTCAGCACATCGCGGACGTAGTCAGCCTGCAAAACCCGTTCTCTCGTGATGGGATGTTGTCCCTGATTGGCCAGAGCAGCGGCCATGGTCGCCAAATCTTGACAGGTTACTAGCAACGCACATTGCTGAAAATAGAGATCCAGGGCCTCTTCAATATCGCCGTTGAGCATGCCGAAATTCAGCATCAGATGGGCCATCGCTCGGTTGCGATGCCCTGTAGCCCGCTCGGACAAAAATGTGGACATATCAACGTAGACATCTCTGCCGACATAGCGCCGGAACATGGCCAGTAACCGATTGAGCCGATCTGTCGGGTTTTTGCCTTTAATGAGACTAGTTGTGGCGATCGCCCCCGCGTTAATCATGGGATTGTCGGGACGGTGAGAGGTTTCGTCGAGGCGGATGTGGGAGTTGAAGGGATCGCCTGTGGGTTCGACGCCCACTTTTTCGAGCAGGCGATCGCGGCCCCACTCTTCTAGCGCCATGCCATAGGCAAACACTTTGGAAATCGATTGAATGGTGAATTCTTGTTGGTGATCGCCAACTTGGAAGATGCGGCCATCCAGCGTGACGATGCTGATGGCAAATTGGTTGGCGTCGGCCTTGGCCAGTTCTGGAATATAGCTGGCAACTTGTCCTTCATTCAAGTCGCGATATTCCTGATACAGCGCTGTCAAAAAAGATTGAATCGGTGACCCCACGTTTCTTAAACCTTTGCGCGATTGAGTTGACATGGGCGATCGCCTGACCATGCCCACCCTATCAGGCTACTCAAATTGGGGTGATGGCGAACAAGGTATATCAGTTATCACGCCCCATGCTCAATTGCCAGCAACCAGGATTTTGCTCAGAAACTCGTTGAGAGTTAGCGCCCCTCAGATCCTTAAGCCCCTCAACTGGCAGGAGTGACACTGTCAAACATCGGCACAGCGCAGAATACGGTGAACGCCAAGGGGCTCGTGGCCAGACATACAAAAAGGGCAAGTAGCTGTGTACTTGCCCTCAGAACCTCTGACTGGGAGACCGTAGTCTCCTGCAAATTTAGAACCGAGCTCCACCAAGATCTAGGAGACCCGATGCTAAAAACGATTTAATCCATTACATCAGACCCAACTGAGCCAAGATGCCCTGGCCAGTGATAACTTCAGTTGCAATACCGATCACGAACCCGAGCATTGCGAGACGGCCATTCCAGTTCTCAGCAATCTCGGTGAAACCAAACTTACCTTGCTCTTCAGTCATGATAAAAACCTCTGTTGCTTCAAGGGATTAGAAGCTTTGGGAGCCTCTTGTTTACAAATGTAAACCATCCTTCAGAGAAATTGCAATATTTCTTCAATATTCTTCCTTTTGGCAGGGAAATCCTTTTAAGGCAGGGCTAAAGCGCTGCCACCACCTCGTCGTATGGGCTCTGCTGCGGCGATGACAAGGCCATCTGGGTTGACAACAATACCGGTTGCAGCACCAATCTCCTCGGTTGTCATCAATTGATGACCCTGCGCTAATAGATTGATGCCTGGTTCAGTCAGTTCGAAGCCTTGGTCAGCCAGGGTGACGCCACTGTTACGTTGTGACAATCGAGGTGCCGCGATCGCTTCAGCCAAATTCAAGTCAAAGTCAACTAGGTTGACAGCAATATTCAACACCGTGGTGATGATGGTCGACCCACCGGGGGAGCCAAACACTAGCAAGCTGCCATCTGGAGCAATTGCGATCGTGGGGGCCATGCTGCTACGAGGGCGTTTACCAGGCTCTGGCACATTGGGATGCGGGGCCTCAGGATTAAAGTCGGTGAGCTCGTTGTTCAAGATGAAGCCGTAGCCAGGAACGACCATGCCGGAACCACCCGTCGATTCGAGGGTGAGGGTGTAGGAGACAGCCATGCCGTCAGCATCCACCACTGTGAGATGGGTTGTAGAGATGCCGCCTGATTCATCAGTTTGTGACACCCGAGGAAGCTGGGTCAAACTCGGACTGGGATCTTGCTGATAGGGTAATGGATCGCCTGCGATCGCGCGGTAATTTGCTTCGTCGTTAGGGGCAGTAGACGGCAGTTGTGAGCGCCGTTCAGCCACATAATCACTGCTCAACAATCCCACCAAAGGCACATCCACATATTCCGGATCACCCAGATAAGCATTGCGATCGCTAAAGGCTAACCGCTCAGTCTCGATCAGCCAGTGTAAGGCGGTTGCCCGGTCCATCTCGCTGAGGTCGAAGCCTTCTAATAGCTTCAAGGTTTGCGCCACAGTAATGCCGCCGCTACTAGGTAATCCCATGCCATAAATTTGATAGCCACGGTAGGTACTTTGAATCGGCGAACGCACCCGCACTTCATACCGATCTAGGTCAGCTAGGGTCATGGCTCCCGGCCACACCTTAAAGGGGGGAGCGTCGACGATGGGAGGCGCTTGCACAGTTTGGGCAATGGCTTGAGCAATCTCGCCACGGTAAAAATGGTTGACGCCCTCGGTTGCCAAGCGACGATAAGTTGTGGCGATGTCATGGTTCCGAAACTGGCTGCCAATGGACGGGATTTCGCCATTAGGCAAATAGAGGTCGCGGGTACTGGTAAAAGTGGCGAAGCGATCGCGATTGCGCTCAATCTGATTGGCAAAGGTGTCATCCACCATGAAGCCAGCCTCGGCTAGGGCAATCGCCGGTTCTAAAACGTCTGCGAGCGATCGCGTACCATAGCGGTCTAACGCGGTCGCCCAGTTCAGCGGCGTACCGGGCACCCCGACCGCCAGCCCACTGGAAATGCGATTTGGGAAAAAGGGCAAATGGTCACCCACCGCGCTGTCCGGATCGCGAAACAGGTCAGGTGTCACTGCTGCAGGAGCCGTCTCCCGTCCATCCAGTGTGATGACTGTGTCGCTAGCAGGCTGATAAATCAGCATAAAGCCACCGCCGCCAATCCCGGCTGAGAATGGATCGGTGACGCCCAAAGCAGCAGCGGTCGCGACTGCCGCATCAACGGCATTACCGCCCGTTCGCAAAACCTCTAAGCCAATTTGAGTGGCGCGTTCATCAACACTGGCCACAGCGCCCCCGGTTCCCGTGGCAATGTGGCTAGGGGATTGCGATCGCCCCACATCAGGCAACCAAGCGCTAAACGTCAGCCCGCAGGCCAGTGCTAGACCGACCAACATTCCCCTGATCCATCGCCGCTGCCCCATCGCGATCGCTCCTGTGCTGCACTGTCCCAAACGTTACAGCATTGCCAGACGAGCAAACCGCCATTTTTAGATGTCCTGACTTACAAGCAGGCCAGCTCAGTCCCTTAATGGCGTAAACTCAATCGCTAACGCACTGCCTCAATCAAACGTGAAAAGTAGAACTGGGTCTTGTTCATGGCTTTGCGTTCAATCTTCCAGCCCAGGGATTCAAGAATGTTGACGATATCTTTCTCCGCATGGAGATAGGCCCGAGTCGCTTTACTGGGTCCAGGAAAAAAACTGCCTACTTTTTTTAGGGCACTATAAAAAATCGTTTTGGGGGCAAAACTGAGAATGAGCCGCGACTCCGCTAGAGAACTAAGATGTTCAATCATATCGGCGGCCTTGTCTTGAGGGTAATGAATCAGCACATCCAAACAGATCACGGTGTGATACCAGCCCATGAGCGATTCTAAGTCCGATGTGCAAAAAACGGGCAGCGGCCCCGATGGAAGCGCTACCCGCGATCGCTGATAAGCTTCACTCACCATTTTTTGAGAGATATCGCTAGCACTAACAATCGCCCCTGCTTGGGCCAACGGAATGCTGAGACTCCCGACACCACAACCGGCATCACAGATCGATAAACCCTTCAAATTGCCATCGGCCTCTAACCAAGACATGACCGTATCGATAGTTTGTTGGTGACCTTCGCGGATATCGCGCTGCACCTTATTAACTTCACCATTGCCATAGATACGACGCCACCGATCGAAGCCAGTAGCGTTGAAATATTCACGAACGATGGACTTATCGTCTACAGCATTGGTCATGGCAGTTAAAAACAGTTGCTAATCTTGCAGAGATGTAAAGTTGATTTCTCCAGTTCATATTACGCCTAAAAAGGAAAAGGCTAAAGCTTCATTTTTCAAGGATTCTGGGAAACTTAGAGCCTCTGGAAACCAGCATCTTAATTCCGCCAACTTCACCCTCTCGCAACAACCACGTGCCTAACTCTGGAACGATTACTAGCGTGGCCATGTAGCCGCATTTCAGATATAGCCCTGTGCAGTTTGGTCAAGTACAGTTCGTTTGCTTGAAGGGAACAGGGAATAGGGAGTAGGGAACAGTGTGTGCTTGACTCGACTGCATGCCGCTATAGGCCAGGGGGGTGAAGAGCCTGGATGAAGTATCGCGACTGATGCCACAGAAAATCAGTCACAGCGATCGCCCACACATTACAGTGCGATCGGGAAAATCAGCAGAGAGGGAAATCAGCTCGATCTAGCCACAAACAGGCCCATCAGTCAGCAGTCTTCCCTACAGGCAAATTCAGTTGTCCAGGCATGGCGTCAGCCATGCTGAAAACAATGCGCTCCTAATCGTCGTCCGGCATGTCATCAAAGTCGTCGCTGGCATCCGCTTCGGCAAACTCACCAATTTCAAGCTTTTGCTTCACCTTATTCTCGATTTCCAATGCCAGCTCGGGCTTTTCTTGCAGTAGCTTGATGGCATTATCGCGGCCTTGGCTAATGTTTTCCCCGTTGTAGCTATACCAAGCGCCTTTGCGTACAATGATGTCGTGCTTTTCAGCCAGGTCAACAATACAGCCTAAGCTCGAAATCCCCTGACCAAAAATCACGTCAAATTCAGCAATCCGGAACGGCGGGGCAACTTTATTTTTCGCCACTTTCACCTTGGCACGAATGCCATATTCCTCTGTCCCTTTTTTCAAGGTTTGAATGCGGCGAATATCGAGTCGCACTGAGGCGTAAAACTTCAGCGCATTACCGCCAGTAGTTGTTTCAGGGTTACCGTAGACGACGCCGATTTTGAGGCGGAGCTGATTGAGGAAAATGACGGTACAGCCTGACTTGCCGATGTTGCCAGTAATTTTCCGCAGAGCTTGACTCATCAAACGGGCCTGCAGACCCACGTGGGCATCACCCATTTCCCCTTCAATTTCGGCGCGGGGGACCAATGCCGCCACGGAGTCCACCACCACGATGTCGATCGCAGATGAACGCACCAGCTGATCCACAATTTCTAACGCCGCTTCCCCAGTGTCGGGCTGCGAGACCAGCAGCTCCTCAATATTGACTCCTAACGCTTCGGCATAGACCGGATCAAGGGCGTGCTCGGCATCCACAAAGGCAGCAGTGCCACCTTGCTTTTGCACCTCTGCCAGCGCGTGTAGTGCCAACGTCGTTTTACCCGAACTTTCTGGCCCATAGATTTCAATTACCCGGCCTTTAGGAAGCCCACCGCCTAGCGCCATATCTAGCGTCAAAGCTCCAGTGGGTACCGTGGCCACTTTCATCCGGCTAGCATCGCCCAGCTTCATGATGGAGCCTTTACCAAAATTGCGCTCAATCTGGGTGAGCACCATATTTAGGGCTTTATCTTTCTCGGAGTTACCAGTGGTAGTCTTAGCCATACAGTCCCTTAGGTCGCAGAGTGCTGAGCAAAGTTAACGATTAGTCTAACGACAAACCCGCAGTTTGAATGCTTTCAATCATACATACAGGTGTACTAAAATACTAGCTGTCACGTTAGTTCTTTAAGGTTGCCCGCTGCTCTTAATTCATTCCACTGAAAATGTCACGAATTCCTGTTGCTGCCCCCGACACTGCCCTCAGTGTGGCAGGGGTAACTGATTACATTCAAGCGTTGCTAGAGCAAGACCCGCAGCTTAGCCGTATTTGGGTCATGGGTGAGGTTTCCAGCGCGAACGATCGCAACGGGCACATCTTTTTTAACCTCCAAGATCCGGAAGCCTCGGCTGCTATCCAGGCTGTGGTGTGGCGATCGCAGCGGTCAAAGCTTACGACTCTGCCGACTGCTGGAGAACAGGTGTTGC
>CAZLYS010000109.1:0-9524 GCA_964563415.1 uncultured Halomicronema sp. | reverse complement strand
GAGGGCTCTGGGGGACAAGGGGGCAAAGGGGGAAGATGTGTAGCTGGATTTTAGAAAATCGGTATTACATTAAAAACTGATGAAAGAAATATTTTTTACCATTGCCTATTTTTAGTTTTCGAGCCAGTGTGTCATCTAAAGGTCAGATAAATCATTCCTTTTCTTGAGTCTTTAATGGTTTTCGAGCTGTTAGCTGGATTCAATTAGCCGCTAGTGATCAGCCGGAATCCACATGATTTTCTGCGTGTAGAAATAACAGCGATCGCCCATTCGATGCCTATAGAATGCTGTTAGGCCAGTATCCTTTGAAACCTCCAATTAGGTGGTGTACCTCACCCAATTGGGTGAACCAAAATAATGACTGCAATCAAGTCAGTCCTGTCACTTTTAAGATGTCAGCACAGGTGGCTGCCGGTGCTTTGCTGCGGGTATAAACCGTGTGTTTAGCCAGTTGAGCGTTTGCCGGATGCTGCAGAAAATGCTCATTGACGAGTTGGATATCGCTAGGGCGATCGTGATTGCGCTGGCGCAAAATTTGCCGAGATTCTTCAATATCTGGTGATGGCAGTAGCAGTACCACGTTCGAATAAGGGGCTAAGGCTTGCTGCACCCGCTTAAACAAAGCCTCATCCTCATAGACGGAGTGACCCGCGCCAAAGTCAATCACGCAGCCACGGTGTTCTGCCAATAGGCGCTCTACCGCATAGGCTTCAAACGGCTTCCAGTATTGGAGTACCGCCCCCATGCCCTTAGCGTCTCGTTTTTGTTGAGCCAGGGCTTTGTCATAACCGATTTCGTCGTAGTAAGCCCACCGCAGGTCATCCATCGAGCACTGCGGCAGTGCCAATCGTTCGGCAAGGAGCTGGCCTTGCGTCGATTTGCCTGCCCCAATAGGGCCAATGAGAATAATGTCAGATGGCATCCTGGCTCCTTGTTGGTGTCAGACACAAAAATTTGTGCTCTCTCCTAACGGTTTGGGATTTTGTTAAATCCGCAATTTTTACGAAGTGAGTTGCTGTTGTAGGCGATCGCAGTCCACACCGCATGTTTGCAAGACGTGCATCGCCAGGCCACCCCCCATTTCACCTTCCTGCAAAATGCCGAGCAGCAAATGTTCCGGGGTAATCTGACCTTCTCCCTGCCGTTGCACTTGCTTAGCGGCTAGTTCCAATATGCGGCAGGTGCGGGGGGTAAACGGAATTTCGGTGGGAATTTCGGCAGGTAGCACGGTGTGGTTGGCTAACCAGTCGCGAATCAGGGTTTCTGCTGTGGCAAAGTCCACGCCTTGCTCTCCCAGAGCTTGGGCTGCCACACTCGTTTCAACCGCAAGCAGTCCTAGCAGCAGACCTTCCGTACCGAAAAAATTGAGCTGCAACTTGCGCATGGCTGCCTGCCCTTGGGTCAGCACCGCATACGTTTCTGGCGCTAAGCGACCCAGCGCAAAACCCACCAACTCTTCCCGCACCGACAACTCTTCTCGCACCGACAGCATCGCCACCGCTTTGAGAATGTATTCCATCGTTGGCCCATCTAGCGTGCCCCGACTCGCCGCTTCGGCTCCTTCTTGTTGGTAAAGCCGCATCAGCGCTTCGTAGAACTGGAGGTCGCCACCGACGAGGGAGAGCAGGCCCTCCCGCCACTGCCACGCCATTTGCTGTACCTCCGGATCGTTGAGGTCACGCCCCTCGGCTCGATACGATCGCACTTGGGTCAGGAACTGCTGCAATTCGGCCTGCTGGCCTTGATTGAGTCGACCTTCTAGTAAATCGTGCTGTTCTTGGGTCAAATATTGCTGGGTCATGGTAATCGTCTCCATTGTGGTGATCAGGTCTTCAACCGCAACGGACTGAGAAATTTGGAGCTGTTGCGCAATCTTGCTGAGCTTGGTAAAGAGCGATCGCGATACCGCCATCTGCTCTTGCAATCGTGTTAGATGTAGATCAATCACTTGCGGCAAGGAAAATTCAGGATTCTCTAAACACTCGCGAATTTCCTTGAGCGCAAACCCTAACTGCCGCAGCGACAAGATCTGCTGGAGGCGAATGATGTCTTCATTGCCATATAGCCGATGATCGGCCTCGGTACGATGAGAGGGCACTAGTAGCCCAATTTCGTCGTAGTAATGCAACGTGCGAATCGAGAGTCCGGTTTGTTTGGCCAGTTCACCGATTTTTAAGAGGCTAGACATTAGTACCCTCAGCGCCTGTTTCTCAAAGGATTGCGGTTGATGCTGGCATCCTAGACCCTGACGTTACGTGAGGTTCAAGGGGGTAATACCAGTTCTCCAGAATAGAGCTACAGATTGTAGTGGAGGGCTATGGGTGCAAGGGCGCGAAGGGGAAAGGATGTGTAGCTAGATTTGAGAGAGTCGGTATAAGACAAGCTTTTTAGGGCCTCGGGTGATGGCCTGCTCTCATTAAGGCAACCTCCTTAGAAGTTGAGTCTCTGATGTTTGCATAGAGTGGCTGAACTCGGCAGTTTGCTCTATACCTACTTTGAGGGAGCCGCGACACTACCGGCTAAGATCCCACCATCGACATTTAGCTCGATTCCGGTGACGTATTTCGATTCATCGCTGGCTAAGTACAACGCCGCATAGGCTACATCTTCGGGAGTCCCCATTACTTTTAGCGGCACATCAGCGGCGATCGCTTTGATGGCCGCCTCTCGTTCTGGCCCTTCGCCAATCATGGCATCCCACATGGGCGTGAGAATGGCGCCGGGATGAATTGAGTTACATCGAATCGGATAGCTTTTTTCGGCGCAATATAGAGCGACTGATTTGGTGTGATTACGGACGGCAGCTTTACTTGATGCATAGGCCACGGCGGCAGGAATTCCCACCAGTCCCGACCTGGAGGAGATATTCACAATACTGGCTCTGTCCGAGGTTTTCATGAGCTTGATGGCATACTTACACCCCAATGCCACCCCATTTAGATTGGTGGCGTGGACTTGCTGCCAGCTTGCCATATCAAGATTTTCCGGATCATGGGGGCCACTGGTTTCTAAAAATCCAGTGATACCTGCGTTGTTGATGACGATGTCTAAATGGCCATATTTGCGCTCAATATCGTCAGCCAGTGCCTGCCATTCTGCTTCCACTGCCACATCAAGATGCCGGTATTCAGAATTGCCGGTAACGTCTCGCGCAGACTTTTCGCCCAGCCCATCGTTGATGTCACTCAAGATTACCGTTGCCCCCTCACTGGCGAGCAACTTCGCGATCGCGAGTCCGATGCCTCTGGCTGCACCTGTCACTAGCGCGATTTTTCCTTCAACTCTTCGCATACACTCTCCATGAACTGGGTAACGATGGCAGAGATTTAGACGATTTCCCGCCCCCGAGGGCAATCGCAGTTTTACATCCAGGCTTTTGCAGGCCGCCGCGATCACCTCCTACAGTCTGAGCAGCCAATCTCGAGGAACTCTAAACTCGCTACAAAGAATGCCGATAGAAGCCATCACTGGTTGCTATGCGATCTCTTTCATGTGTTCGAGGTGATCGGGCGATCGCACTGTGTAGACAGAGGGAATATCCCAGGCTTCAGTAATGCGATCGCCGACTATGCGCCAAACCACGACGGCATCTAATTCAAACGATTCCCCTGCAAGCGTCATGCTGGGGCTGGCATGGACAACGACGAGTTCTTCGCCCACAGGAATTACCTGCTGGGTCTTGACGTTGAAGGTATTTTGGGTGATCGCAGCGAGTTTTTCAAAGAAGGCCTGGAGCCCTTTCAGCCCCTTATAATCGCCCGCAATTTCCGGTAAAGCTGGGTTGAAATAATGCCAGACAAAGGTGTCAGCGATCAGATCTTGAGCGCTATCTAGATTGTGAGGCAGCAGGTTTTCCAACCGTTCTAGCAGCGACAAATTGGTTTGCACAGTCGTTTTCATAATCTGATTCCAGTGAGTTAATTAAGGGGGGCGATACCGTAGCAAAACTCAGGGTATGCCCCCACCGATGCCTAACTGTATGCGGGGGTGATCGCTCTGTTCTACCTACAGCTGGGTGGTCGTCTGGAGAGCAACAGCCACCCAGTTGGGTGACCCCAATGGCAAAACTCAAATCCTCTAATCGATTTTCGCAACAATTTGCTGTAAAGCTACTTGGGCGAGGGCGACTGTCGCAATGGCGATCGTCGCAGGTTATACATCGATGGCCATTCGTTCGCGATCGCGCAGTTCTAGAAGATCCCAAAAATCACTTTCATCCTGTTCCTTGCCATCCTCTTTGGGCAGGTAGTAATACATTGCCCGGCGGATCAACACAGCGGCAATTCCAGCCCCTATAAACTCCAAAATGGTGAATGTAATTTGGGTGATGGCATTTACCTGAGCAACTTGTTGGTTAAATGCTGTTGTCCCAAAATCAGCTACCACAATTTGGAAATTGAGCAGAAAGTTTGCAATGCTGGCTACCAGGCTAATCATCAGTAAAATCTTTGTGCTCTTGACGAGTGCTCTATACACTTTTGGCTCGGCTAGTAAGGCTTTTAGTGACTTTTCTTGCTCTAACGAATCAGGATTCATTCCTTGCATGAGAAAGTAGTACATGATGGGCCTTCCCAGCATGATTGAAAGACCAAACACCACCACCGAAAAAATAGAGCCGATACTGTCTTTCAAGGCAAACTGAATGCCATCGACAAACCAAAATGCGAGTAAGCCGCGCAAGATCGCAAACATGCCTACATAGCTCGTGATGAAGTTAAAGCGTCGGGTGATACAGCACGTGTCGAGCAAAATCCACGCGACAGGCACCAGCGCCGCCACGATATAGGTGTTTACTGTCCCCAACTGTTCATTCAAGTTGTTTAAAATCAGAATGGGAATCACCGCTCCCAAAATGATATCTAGGGCCAGTTTTACTTTACGATTCATAGCTGAGTCACTCTCTCAATTCCGGTAAAAAAAGTAGACGTTTCAAACAAGATGTCGGTTTCACGCAGTTATCTAGGCCATGGCGGCATTCAGCAAGACGTTCGAGCGGCGATCAAAAAACGAACATCAGCGGCCCAAACGCGCTGCGAATGTGTTGATCAGACAACATGGCTACATGGTTTGATGGGCAGGCATCGATAGAATTTCTTGAGCGGCGCGGATGCCGCTTTCCAACGCTCCATGAACCGTTGCGGCACGGGTCGGATGAGTGGCCTCACCCGCAAAAAATAGAGTATGGTCAACGGGCTGGGCAAGCCGCGATCGCAACCCCACACCATCGACCGGCACATAGGAATACGCCATCCGCGCATAGGGGTCGGCCTGCCAATCCACCAACCGCGCATCTACTAATCGAGTCGCTAGGGATAGTTCAAACATCTGCTCCAAATGCTGTAAGCCGACTCGAATCGCGCCGTCTTTTCCCAGGGCTCCCAGGGTATCTGCCCCCGTTGCGCCAGTGAACGCAGTGAGGATAGGAGCCTCATCAGAGCGTTGCCAACCCGGTCGCCACCAGAGTTGCGTGTCTAAAGAGGTGAGGCAAGACTCCAACTCTGATGGCCACCAGGGCTGATCAAATTTCAAGATCAGCTTAGTGATGTGCCCGACCCCGAGCCCGTGAATCGCCTTCAGTTTCGTTTCTGGCAAAGGAGGGTCGAACTCCACCGCGTTGGCCTGCAATAGCGCCAGCGGCAAAGTGATCACCACCTGTTGGGCAGTGTAAGTCTGGCCAGCGTCAGTGTAAACCTGGACGCCTGACGGGCTCCGGCTAATGCGAGTGACGGTTGTGGCATACCGGATGTCTAACCCGGCAGCGAACTGCTCCAGCAGATGGGAGTAGCCCTCTCGCAATCGAAAATAGCGATCGCCATCGCCGACATAGGTCGTCTCCATTAATCCGTACACCCCAAGCTGATCGAGGTTGGCCGCGTAGCTACCGCTGAGAAAATGGTCGACGAGACGACGAACTTCTAGCGGCCACTCAATCTGGTGAATCTCAAGAAACTGTGCCAGGCTCACGTCTGGTTTGTCCTCGTCAATCCAGCTAGCAATTAGCGCATCAATCGGTGAACCATCCATCAAATCGAGCGTATCTAGCCCCGGAATGGTAGACCACTGCTGAAAGGGCAGTAGCGCTTGATCGGCATAGACAAACTGGTGTCGATAGTGATCAAAGGCTGGCAGGGTAGTCAGTCGATAGCGCCGCACCCAATCCCAGGTCACGATGTTTTCACCATGGAGAAACTCGGCGCCGTATTCGATCGGATGCGACGCCAAATCGTAATCGGTGTGGACTCTGCCACCCATGCGATCGCGGGCCTCCAGCACCACCACCGAGCAGTTAGCTGCTTGCAGAGTCTGAGCCGCCGCCAACCCAGCAGCCCCCGCACCAATCACGAGGGTGTGGCAGTGGGTTGACTCTGGCGACGTTTGAGCAGTGAAACGCTGACACGTTGTCCCTGAAAACGCCGTGACCGCCAGCGTCGCCAGCAACGAACGTCGAGTAAGGGGTTGCATAAGCAAAGTACCTGTCAAGAGGCGGTAAAATCTGAACAGTGTTCACGTTTTCAAAAATAAGAACACTGTTCACGTTTTGTCAACCCATCATCAAAATCGATGCCCGACCCAAATCCCGCTAGCTCCCCCCAACTCAACCAGATGCGGCGGCGGCCTCAGCAAGCCCGCAGCCAAGAACGGGTTAAGCAAATTCTCGAGGTGGCTGAGCAGCTATTTGTAGAAAAGGGATATGAATCCACAACGACCCGAACGATCGCAGCCCAGGCGGGCGTTTCGGTTGGGTCGCTTTATCAGTTCTTTCCAGATAAAGAAGCGATTCTCAAAGCCTTGGCGATTCAGTATATGCAAGCGCAGTATCAACGATTTCTCGATCTACATACCCCTGCTGCAGTTCAGCTGCCATTACGCAGCTATGTCAACAACATGATTGATGTATTCGACCAGTTTTACACCGACTATCCGGGCTCTCAGGCGATTTTTGAGCAGCTATTAAACACAATTACCTGGTCAAAAATCGAAAAAATTGATGATTTTGAATATCAAGTCATTGATGAATTGGCTCGCTTTTTTCAGGCTCGTAAGCCGAGTTTGTCGATGGCAAAATGTGAGCAGATGGCCATGATCATCACGAAAACAACCACTGAACTGCTCTGGCTTTCTCTAAGCAGTGATCAAGCATTGCGTCAAGATTTGGTGGCAGAAACTAAGCTGCTGACTTGGAGCTATCTTCAACAATATTTAGACGAGGAAAAGCCTGTCTGAAAGCGTCAGAAAAGTCACTTGGGTCACCCACCTGGGTGAGGCAAGTAAGACCCCGTAGCAGGTGTTAGATCAGCATTCACAATGACACTCTGTAACCAGTGCTGAGGCCATGATGAAAACTCAGTCTTGGGGATTGTAAACACTGCCATGATCAGCTTAGAGATGAGCTGAATCGGGCCATTCCAGATCGTTTAACCATCCCAACATCACCGCAAAAGGGTGAGCGATCGTGATGGTCTTGCAGATATTTCTCAAACCCCAAACATCAGCTAATTTTTACGGACTACTGTGTGATCAATGCTCCCACTATTGCGCTCTCAAACTCACTTCAAAAGTCTTTTTCAGTTGACTGCAGGCGCAGCTTTAACTCTCGGTTTAGTGGCCGGATGTGTGTTGCCATCAGACTCCGGAGACCCCAATTTCAGGACCCATACAGGCGTGCCCCTGCCACCCAGTTCGGTGAGCAATAGTGTTTTAACTGCGGCGGCCCAAGATCTCGGCCTACCCCGAGCTGACCTCAGCCTACTGCGTGCTAATGAAGAAACTTGGACAGACGGTTGCCTCGGTATTGGATCACCCAATGAAGTCTGCCTGCAAGCTTTAGTCGAGGGCTGGCAATTGGAAGTGGTCTATGACGACCAGAGTTGGTTTTACCGCACCGATGCCACCGGAGAAACTGTCCGCCAATCTTATTTGGAAAATAACCTGCCGCCTTCTTTAAGCGATCGCGTCCTCACCTTGGCCGCTGTCGATGCAGGAATTGCTGAGGAGCGGTTAGAGATTATTAGAGCGGAGCCCCGTGACTGGAATGGCTGTTTAGGGATCGAAAAGCCTGGGGAAGGATGCCCACAAGTGATGATTTTTGGTTGGCAAGTGACGGTCATCGGTGTAAATCGCTTGCTGGTCTATCACACCGACATGATTGGTTATCAAATTCGCCTCAACGTTCAAGAGTCTTCGCTATAGCATTAATCAACCGTTTTGCCAGGTAAAGGGATTCGAGAGCCGCGCGAAAACAACATCCCTCGCCCTTCTCATCCACCCTCCCACAGCCATAAACGGTTACTTATTTCCTGGCCAATTCTTTAAGCAGCGATACTGCCCATGATTGACTGTCCTCTCAAGAATTCAGTCCCAACATTTGTAAATTTAGAACTCCGATGGAGAGGTTCTTGTGCTCAAGTGGATAACTCGTCTCGCTCTTGTTGCTGCGGCGATACTCTCTCTAGCGTTGCTAATGGGCTTCGTCTACGAGCAGTGGTCTCGACACAGCGCCGCTCAAGCCTTTCCGCCCCCTGGCAAACTGGTTGAGGTTGACGGCAAGCTGTCTCATCTTGATTGCAGCGGCGAGGGGAGTCCGACGGTGATCCTAGAGGCGGGCATTAACGAGGGAGGATCGCAGACTTGGGAACTGGTGCGCCCAGCACTTGCCCCATTGAGTCGTGTCTGCGCCTACGACCAGGCTGGCATTATGTGGAGCGCACCTCGCGATCGCCCCAGAGACGCCGACCACATTGCAGAAGACCTGCACAGTCTGTTAGCCGCTGCAGGTGAATCCCCGCCCTATGTAATGGTGGGTCATTCGCTCGGTGGGCTACTGATCAGAGTCTTTGCCGAGCATTTCAGTGATGAAGTCGTTGGGTTTGTTTTTGTCGATTCGTCTCATCCGGAGCAGAACCAACGCTTTCCTTCAGATGTGCTGGACATCATGGACTTTCCTCAACCGCTACTACTCAGATCTATTTCTGCACTAGGCATTCTTCGCCTGACAGCTCCAGTCACCCCGAGCACTCTTTCTCCAGTGGTTAGTGAGGCTATTCATAGTTACCTGCCGCAGAGCATGACCGGCATCGCTGACGTCATCGCAGCAATGGACGACATTTTTGCTCAGGCGCAACAGACTGGACCGTTTGGCGATCGCCCCACCGTCGTTCTCACGGCTGGCCAATTTCTCGAACAGCTGCCCTACCAGATGGATGCGGCAACCACCGCCAGATTAAAAGACGTGTGGTCAGAGATCTGGCCCAAACTACAGGCCGAACTCACAGAGCTATCGACGAATACAGACTGGCGCGTCATTCAAGGAGCATCGCACTATATTCCTCTGGATGCCCCAGAGGCGATCGCAGTAGCGGTGAGTGACGTTGTGACCGCTCACCGTGAAGACGCTCCTGTCCGCCATATCGAGCGATGAGACGTTGAGATTTGACAACACTATTAACGCTGAAAATAGCGTCCAGAAAGCTGTCCAGAGTGTCAATAACTATCTAGTCAAAGGTGGCTCTCCGGTCACCGCTCTC
>CAZLYS010000108.1:9317-9536 GCA_964563415.1 uncultured Halomicronema sp. | reverse complement strand
CAATCATCTGCAACAGCTTTACACCTTGTTGATTGAGCCGATCGCTGACTTTTTGCCCGCAGATGCGGAGGAAACCGTCATTATTGTTCCGCAAGGGGAACTTTTTTGGGTGCCGTTTCCAGCCCTATTAGACACCGACGGTGTGGCCCTGTTAGATAAACACCCCTTACTGTTTGTCCCAGCGATCAGCCTGTTAACCCTCGACGCACCCGCCGCCTC
>CAZLYS010000108.1:0-9295 GCA_964563415.1 uncultured Halomicronema sp. | reverse complement strand
ATCCGCCATCGTCGTGGGAAACCCCGACATGCCGCCGCTACCCGGCACCGATGAACCGCTGCCACCCCTGCAAGGGGCTGAATCGGAAGCGCGGGCGATCGCGGACATCCTGGATGTCCAACCGCTCATCGGCGCTGCTGCGACCAAAGCCGCTGTCCTCGCAGACCTGCCAGAAGCCGATATCATTCACCTGGCCACCCACGGTTTGCTAGAAGACTTGGGCACGGGCATTCCAGGAGCCCTAGCCCTAGCCCCGACGGCCGAGGATTCAGGGTATCTGACCGCTGCAGAAATTTTGGCATTAACCCTAACCGCTCAACTCGCGGTCCTCAGCGCCTGTGATACGGGACAAGGGGACATTACGGGCGACGGCGTCGTAGGGTTATCGCGATCGCTGCTCACCGCTGGCGTTGACAGTGTTGCCGTCACCCTCTGGTCCATCCCCGATGAACCGACGGAACTGTTGATGACCACGTTTTACGAAACGCTAAAAACGAACCCTAATCGGGCGATCGCCCTACAGCAGGCCATGCTCAAAACTCGCGACCAGTTCCCCCATCCTGCCAACTGGAGCGCTTTTCAGTTATATGGCCAGAGCGGAACAACAGCGCCAGTCATACTGCCCTGATGGGGACATCAAAGCAGCGACAAACTAATGTGCCCAGGCAAGCCATCCATTGACTCGCTTACGGTACCAGCGTGGAACTGACCAATTGCTGCGTATAGGGATGCTGAGGATCATCCAACACCTGATCAGTCAGACCTGATTCCACCACTTGACCGTTTTGCATCACGAGTAAGCGATGGGCTAGCAATCGCACCACACCAATATCATGGGTCACAAGAATCACACTGAGGTGCAGGGTCCGCACGAGCGATCGCATCAAGTCCAACAGCTTGGCCTGGACTGACACATCCAGCCCACCCGTCGGCTCATCCATCAGCACCAGCCGGGGCCGTGTGACTAAAATACGCGCCAGTTGCAACCGTTGTTGCATGCCACCCGAGAAGGTACTGGGCAGATCATCCATCCGCTGATCGGAGATTTCGACCTGGTCGAGCCACTCCTGAGCCTCAGACCGAATGTTGCCATAGTGGCGCACACCGATATCTAACAATCGCTCGCCAATATTCGCTCCAGCGGTCACTCCCATCCGCAGACCATCGCGGGGATTTTGCCGCACCAAGCCCCATTCTGTTTTCATCAGTTGCCGTCGTTGCGGCTCAGGCAACGTCAGTAAATCAATTGGGTTATCTGCGCGATCGCGATAAGTTAAGCTCCCGGCATCAATCGGCATTTCCCCAGCAATGCAGTTCAGCAGGGTACTTTTACCCGATCCAGATTCCCCAATGATGCCTAACACTTGGCCTGGATAGAGAGAAAACGAAATGCGATCGCAGGCCTGAATAGTGCCATACGTCTTGTCCAAATTTTCAACCGTCAACAATGGCTGCATGAGTCTTCAATCGCAAACAACACGGTCTGAGAGCATCTTCAAGGCAAACAATAACCAGAGATTAAGAGCTATTCGCTTCCTGACGCAAATTCTGCGCTTCCATGTAAATTTGGGCCCACTCTCCAGTAATTTGCTTCACCTTCAAATTAGTGGATTGAGCAATATCATCAAAGCTTTGCCCCGCTTTCAAGCTCACCAATATCTTTTTCTGCAACGGGTTACAATTCGCTTGGAATGCTTCCCATTGTTCTGGCACTAAGCCTAAGTTATGTTCCTTTAAAGAAGTTTTGAGCCAACCTAAGACTAAGTCTGGCTGTTCTTTGAGGGTAAAAACCCGAATCGCGTGATAGCGAATCTTTTCTCGCAAGCGATAAGCCTCTTTAGTAGACAGGTCTAACCGCTGAGCAATCACGTCTTGAGAAAATCCCTGCAAATGTAATTCCAGCCAAGCTACTGCCGTATCTCCTAAGGCTTCTTCTAGATAACTGGCAAAGCTAGTTTTTACCTGCTCTCGCACGACCTGGGCTTCTGCCGCATCCACCTGCATTTCATGCTTGGCAACGGCCTCCACGTCTAACAAACTCATTGACGAATCTGGCTCATCAGTACCAATTTCTTCCGAAATCAGGCGGATCATTTCCCCAGCAGGAATGTTGGTCATGCCGCCACGCTGTGATCGCCGCAGGTAATTGACAAAGCGGTAAACCAACAAGGGTTGATTCCGAATCGGTCGCAGGCAATATTCTTCGACAGTGGCCAGCATCAGCAGATTGCGGATTTGCGATCGCGGCGAGCATTCCCCAATCCACCGGACTTGCTTTTTGAGGTAGCGATCGCTCTGCAGCATTTCCTGAATGACTTCTTGCAGCACATCTGTCACCGTGCGGCGGCGATCGCGGCTCAGGGCAATCCAAGTACGGACTTTGCTACGCACAAGAAATAGGCTACTCAAACGCTTAATTAGATTCTTGTAGGCGCGATCAGGCCCCACCTGCCAGTAGCGTTGTCGCAAGATCTGATATCGATATTCCAGTGCCTGGACCAGCACCTTGTGCTTAGTTGGCTCCGCCTCGTTAAACCGTTCAGGATTAGAACCCAACAACCAAACTAAAATGCTCTGGCGGGAATTGTCGCTCTCGCCAGGCAGCTCGGTGGCCAATCTGGTTGACCACTCTTGAGTGATGTCGTCTAACGCCGTCATACTACCGGTCTTCCTTCGTCCAGCCCATAGCTGATTGTAGGGTGTATCGGAAAACCGTGCTGCTTTGCCCAGACAAACCGTTAAAGAATTGCCAGAGAGTCAATGCTCGAGGCTGATGAGCACTGCTGTAGTTGGCAACGAACGACCGTCTCCTGTCACCCAACGTGGGGATCACCGATGCTAGTTCCCTGCCGATGAGGAGCACAGAAACTCATGACATCAGGCCTGCTCAATAAAAAGAGCGATGCTGCATTTCGCAACTCCGCTCACTGTGACAGGTCTGGAAGGTAGAAATTTAGCTAAAGACCCTCAACTGGTTAATCAATCGCCTGACGAGGATGGCTAGTCTCAAAAGACTGAACGAATGCCCAAATTACTCGTGTCGTCACCACTGCTAGCGCGATCGCGGCAGTCAGGGTCAAGGTTGCATGGGGGGCTAAGACGACTAAGAGTAACCCGCTCACCATCGTGAGCAGCAACAGAGTCCTATCCATACCACCCTCCTGGGAATTCCTGAGCAACTACTTACATCGTAGACATTCAATACTTATCATTGGAAAACTCTTAGAATTACTTGAGGTTTGCCCTAGGTGCTGCAATATTTTGTTGCATTCCAGCTTAGTAATTGAGCTTCTGATGAACAGCCAGTCAAGCAATGTCGTGAGCCTTGAGAATCACCTATTGCAGATCACAGATTTTCACCCATAAACTTTGAGGCGTCTATTCCAGATGCGAAAATCCTGATCCCATCTTCTATCGGGCCAGGTAGCTCTCCTTTAGAGAAGGATTGCGCTCCAACTCCAGAACCATTGATGGCATTTTAATAAAGGGCAATTGTTACGCAGGCTACAGTTCTGTTTTTTTCTGCAACAGTTCCCTTTAAGGCATGGAAAATCCGTTCAGGATAAATTTCAAAGCTGCTGACCCCCCTTGAACGCCAGCAAACAAAATCACCCCCACGAGACTGCCCGCTATTAGGCAGACCGTTATTCCAGCCAAACTGATGAAACCGTCATCATCGAGTAAACCAAACCCAGTAATAAAAATGCCGATCGCGGGCAGAGTATTGGTGCCAGGGATGGGGATCATCATGCACATCGCCATCAAGGCAATCGCCAAACCTAGGACAATCCGACCGCCACGGCTAGTGCAAACAGGGGTTAGTCGAGGGCGCGATAGCACCTCAATACGCTGTAGCCAAGGTAATCCAGCTTTTATCACGTTTTGGACTTGGGTCAGCCCAAAACCCTTTTCTTTCCAGCTTTTGGGCAACCAAGGCCGATGCCGCCCCGCCATCAACTGCATGGCTAGGACAAACATGACAATGCCAAAGGGGATTGAATAACCCGGCGCGGGAATGGGTAACGCCGACGGCAAAGCTAGCAGGATAAATAAAAAGCCAAAGGTGCGCTCTTCGGCCAGATTTAGAATGTCGGCTAAGGTCACCTGCTCAGAGCGCGATTCGTCAAAAAAGAATTGCTCAAGCTCAACGGAAAGGCGGGCCATTGACGATCCTCATCACCACAGTTTTCTCATTATCCGACTCAGAGGAATTTTAAGGCGACAAGCCCCAGGGCTGCTCCTCCCAAACCAACCCAGAGAAGGCGTTCTGAGGAGGTTTGCACCCAGGTTTGCACGCGATCGCCCCCATAGGCCATCAGCCCTCCCACTAACAGAAATCGAGCATTGCGACCAATAACAGAGGCCAACACAAACTGGCCAAAATTAAATTCAAACACGCCTGACGCCAGCGTGAAAACCTTGTAAGGAATCGGCGTCACCGCAGCCATCAAGACCCCCCAAAAACCCCACTGCTCATAAATGCCTTCAACTCGACCAAACATCTCTAGCTCTGGATCATAGAGTTGCAATACGGCACTACCAATGGTGTCAAAAGCATAATGCCCGATCGCATAACCCAGCAGTCCTCCAACTACAGAGCCCAGACCGCAAATTAACGCAAACCGTAGCGATCGCTTGGGTGCGCCCGTACACAACGCCAGCAACAACGGATCAGCTGGCAACGGCACGACACACGACTCAGCTAGGGCGAACCAAAACAAAATGTGCTCACCATAGGGTTTTTCGCTCCAGGTCGAGAGGTGAGCGTAAGTTTGTTGGAGCATACAGAAAAGTTACAGATTGTTAAGTTTCTACCATAACAGCTCAAGCATGGCCGACTTAACTTCTGTCGTCGGCCAGAAATTAAAATGTCACTGTTGAGCGCGGTGATGGGTAGCATTGCCCTGCGTAAAACCTGCCTGTACCTTCTGTAAATTTTCTTTGGAAACAGGGATCACCAAAAGCCATAGCAGTACTCAAGGTGTACGTCCTAAGATTCGAGTGGCATTGACGGGTCCAGCTGAATTGCACAGGCCTAGCTGAGAATTACCCTACTCAGGATGTTTGGGCGATCGCTGCGGCAATTGCCGACTAGCTGTCAGCGTACATTCCCCATCCCAAACGAGAGATAACCGCTGCCAGCCAGAGTCTGTTAGCCACGTTTCTCCTGACTGCACTTCGTAATCTTGGGCGGTTGCCCCAGCAGCCTGCAAAAGATCGGCCAAGCAGGCATCCCCTGGCACAACCACCGACTCCTGACGCAGTAGCCATTCCAACCGGGCTTGTGCGGCTAAGTCGAGCGCCGCTTGCAAAAAGGGGAAAATCGCAATGCCAGTCGCACTTTCCACGCCGGCTAAAATAGCCTGCACGTAACCCGCTGCGGCGTCATTGGGCAGCGTCGTCAGGCGATCGACCATGAGCCGGACTAGCTGGTCGATAAAATCATGTCCGAGTTGTTGATGCAACGCCAGAACTTGAGACTCAAGATAGTCATGGGGCGCACCTAAAATGTCTAACCAGTCCACTTCAGGGAAGGCATCCTGCAGCAGGCCATAGCAGCGCTCGTTGAGATGATAAGCTTGCCGCTCAAAATCACAGGAAAAGTCTTCTCCAGGAACAGCTCCAGCTTGTACAAGAAGCTGAAAAAAATCAATGGCTGCTTGATGCATAGAACAGTGCCAATAAAACTCGATTTTACAAAAATTAAAGATTGACTTTTACCATAGCTTAGTCAACAGTTAACTGTCGGTTTGTAGTCGTTGGTACCCGTTGGCAAACTTGGTCAAATTTTTGTCTGAATGTAGCTACCAGTAGAACTGCCAATACCCCACCAGATAAAGCCCATTGATGAGAATCAGGGCCCCACGTACCCTGCGCGATCGCACCCGACGCCACAAGATGAAGCTGGCCACCAGGGCGAGGGTTAATTCTGCGAGAGCTCCGTATCTACCGAATTCTGCTGGATCCCAATACGACACGGGGCTGACAAAACGGTAATCACTAAAGGGCCAAAAATGTTGGTGGGCATCATCATGATGCAGAGGCAAATCTTCCAGCTGGTGTAGCAAGGCGCTAGCAAACAATGCCGCCCAACCAAGACGCCGCCACCAGAGAAATAGTCCCAAGCCCAGCAGCGCTAAAGGGATGGAATTACCAATCGCAAATATGCTCTGCCAGGCCGAGGCGTAATAGGCCTCATTCCAAATGGCTGCTTCTGGCAACCCAATCGCTTTTGCCCAGCCGTAAAACAGAAAGATGGCGGCATCGGGGAGCCAACTACCGAAGAAAATAGGCCAAGTGCATCCTTTGAGAGAGCCCTGGTCTAAAATCGCTAAATTGAGGATACAGTGACTCGGGGTATTCATCTCGGTTTTGCCATGCAGCGGCCCTCCCGACCTATCTATTTAGATTGCCATGCCACCACGCCGGTAGACCCGCAAGTACTGGAGGCCATGCTCCCCTTTTTTACCGAACATTTTGGTAATCCTGCTAGCGTGGGACATCTCTACGGATGGGAGGCCGAAGCTGCTGTACAGCGATCGCGAGAGCTCATCGCCACCGGCATCAATGCCATCCCCGAAGAAATTGTCTTTACCAGTGGTGCCACCGAAGCTAACAACCTTGCTATCAAAGGCGTCGCCGAAGCCTATTTCAGCAAGGGACGGCACATCGTTACGGTGCAAACTGAGCATAGTGCCGTGTTAGATCCCTGTCGTTATTTAGAAGGCTTAGGATTTGAGGTAACATATCTCCCCGTTAGCCAAGATGGATTGCTCTCCATAGAGACGTTGGAGCGATCGCTCAGAGAAGACACCATCCTCGTTTCAGTCATGGCAGCCAACAATGAAATTGGTGTCTTGCAACCGCTGGCAGACATTGGCCAATGTTGTCATGATCGCGGCATCTTATTCCATACCGATGCTGCTCAAGCGATCGGCAAAATTGACCTGGATGTCAAAGCGCAGCACATTGACCTCCTCTCGCTCACTGCCCACAAGATCTATGGCCCCAAAGGGATTGGTGCTCTCTATGTGCGGCAGCGACAGCCCCGCGTCGCGCTTGCCCCCCAATTGCACGGCGGTGGCCACGAACGCGGCCGCCGTTCCGGCACTTTATACTCTCCCCAGATCGTCGGCCTAGGCAAAGCCTTAGAACTGGCTTGGGCGCATCAAACTAGCGAGCAGGAACAGATACAGGCACTGCGCGATCGCCTCTGGCACACTTTACAAGACCTGCCAGGCATGCACCTCAATGGTCATCCCACGCAACGGCTCGCTAACAATCTGAATATCAGCGTCGAAGGACTGGACGGCCAGGCTCTTTTACTCGGCCTCAACAACGTAGTTGCCCTCTCTTCTGGAGCCGCCTGTAGCTCTACCAGTACAGCCCCCTCCCATGTACTTAAAGCCTTGGGACACACCGATGCCTTAGCTTATGCATCGCTACGCTTTGGCATCGGCCGTTTCAACACCCAATCAGAAATTGACACCGTCGCCCAAACTTGCCGCGAAACTATCCTCGCTCTGCGTTTGCAAAGCACCCGCCAGATAACCACCACTGGCCAATGAAGGTCTTGCGATGAGGCCATTTACAATCATCTACTTCACCAGAGTTCAACTGGTTCCAAACAACTACTGATCACAAGACAGAAGTGCTGCAAACATATAGCGGCATGCAGTCGAGTCAAGCACACACTGTTCCCTACTCCCTATTCCCTGTTCCCTTCAAGCAAACGAACTGTACTTGACCAAACTGCACAGGGCTATAAGCACTTGACTCATTGAGATGCTCGTCACGTGTCATCCGGTTTCAGGATTGATACAAACTCTCATCGCGACCATCACCTCTCAGCAGCCAAAACGCGATAGGCTCTCACTCGACAGACATTTTCGCGCAGACTGAGTGAAGGCTTCGCAGCCGCACGAGTGTCTCCAAACCATTGAATCAACCAATCCTGGCAGTCATACCCTCTACTTAACTGGCTTCATGACCTTAAAAGAGCAACTTATCCAAGAACTCGATGGCATTTCAGAACCCTTGATGGTCGAAGTTTTAGACTTTTTGCGGTTTCTTAAAACTAAGCACCTACAAGATTCGGCAGAGATCCAGCAGGCTCGCTCTGGTTTAGCCACTAAGGCGATCGCTGCGCCTGTCAATGTCCCCTCCACCGATGTTGTGCCTACGATCAAAGCCATTTATACCGACGGTGCCTGTTCTGGTAATCCTGGTCCTGGGGGCTGGGGGGTGGTTTTGTACCTCACAGATGGCACCGTGCATGAGTTGGGGGGTGGCGATCCTCAAACAACGAATAACCGGATGGAAATGCAGGCAGCGATCGCTGGCTTACAGGCACTGGTGGCATCTGGACAAACCACCCCCGTCGAACTCTTCACCGACAGTGAATATGTCAAAAAAGGAATTACTCAATGGATTACTGGTTGGAAACGTCGCGGTTGGCAAACTTCTGCCAAAAAGCCCGTCTTAAATAAAGATTTATGGCAAGAATTAGACGCAGCCAATCAGACTGCTAAGCAGCAAACAGGGGCTTCAGTGCAGTGGACTTATGTACGAGGCCATGCAGGAAATGCAGGGAATGAGCGATGTGATGAGATTGCTCGGGCATTTTCTCAAAACCAGACAATAACCCTTCACCGGCATCCTCAAGCAGCTAATTTTGCTATCTGATGATACTAGAGAATAGAGATTCATCTCTCATTGAGCAAGAAAGAATTGATGCAATTGATCGACCCTTTTTTCAATAGAAGACATAAAATCGAGGTTGAGTCTTTTAAAGGAACATGATGGCTGATTCAGGGGTTAACGACACCATAGAAGCCTTAGAAAATTTACCTCGCGAGGCGCGCGTCACGCAGTTACGCAACGTCATTGACACGCTACATATTGCCGATGCGATTGCTAAAGAAGGGTACTTAATCACCAGTTCGGAGCTAGCCGACTTGATGGATGTGAACGCTAGCGCAGTCACCAGTCGAGGTGAATACTGGGCTTGGAGAAACTGGTCAGTCTCGCGGGTGCGCCGCGAAGGTAACCAAATTCTTTGGCAATTAGAGCGGCTTGATTAAGCGGCGAGTGCTTAGTGGACTCAGTGACAAGTTTGCTGCCAACTGCGATCGTTGTTGCTCTGAATGCTGTTAAGGCAGTTTTGATACACATTCACAGCTATCAAATTTAGCAAACCTAAACTGCCACCGGTTACTGTTACGACAACCTAGAGCTCAAGTAACAGCAAAACCAGCAAAAAATTGTTGGAAAATGCATTTTACGGTGCGTCCAT
>CAZLYS010000107.1:1200-9549 GCA_964563415.1 uncultured Halomicronema sp. | reverse complement strand
CAATTTCGGGACGCAGCCGCTCAAATTCCTCAGGTGGAATCATCCGCGCATCCCACTGAACTGATACTTCTGCAAAGAGCAAGAGTGGATCCATTGGTGTGCAAATGGTGTACTCGATCTCATTGTGGAAGAAGGTCGCCAGGGTTTGGAATTCTTCAGAATCCGGTTCACCATCTTCATCGATATTACCAATATCGAGGGTGAAGCAGTCTTCTTCATGCGGCTCAGGAATGTCGCCGGCAACGCTTAAGGTGACGGCACTACGCTGCAGCGTGAGATCGTGTTCTGCTAGGACTGCCCGGGCGGTGGGAAGTAGCGCATCAATCTCACTTTCTTCGACATCGATTAGTGTGTCCGAGTCGTCGTCAGAGTCATCAGGTTCCCAAGCAAAAATCTCGACGGGTGTATCCAGCGGTAATAAGAGGGCATATTGCCGACCCGCGATCGCAAACGTTTGCTCAACCTGACACATTAGGGTGCGACCGGCCTCGTCTTTGACGGCAATGGTGGGGTGGTCTTGAACAAAATCTGAATCCGAAAAAGTCATTCCGGGTCTCCTGCGACAGGCGTAGTAAAGGGGGGCGCGTCGGCAACTGTTGATGGGCGATCGCGCTGGTCTAACCACTGCTGCAAAATAATGGCGGCCGCTTTTTGATCAATCAGTCCCTTATTCTGGCGAGACAGTTTGACTCCTTCGGCCTGCAACATCTGCTCTGCTTGAAAAGAGGTTAACCGCTCATCTACATACTCTACGGGTATTTGGAGGATCGCAGATAGTTTTTCAGCAAAAGTCTTAACCCATTGCGCTTGCTGACCTAATTCGCCATCCATGGTGTAAGGCAGACCGACTACTAAGACATTGACCTGCCGGGCTGTGATGATGGCTTGGAGGTCGTTTACCAGAGTGCGGAAAGAGCGATTTTGCAATGTTGGTAACTCGGTCACCAAAAGGCCCAAGCGATCGCTCCCAGCGACTCCAATCCGGCGACGACCAATATCGAGAGCTAAGGCTGAGATGTATTGCTTAGGCATGGAGATTTCTGATGGCGACCCGCTGGCACACATCAGCAAGGACAGCAAGCGGCCAAGAGGTACATGTGCTGCCTGAAGACTTTGCTGAGTTAACGAATCTAGCCAGACTGCCCCGATAAATTATCAGGATTGGGGTGCGGTTGAGAATGACCTAACTCACTATTTTCCTGACGCTTGACCGGTTTGCTGGAGGGCGATCGCGATTGGTGATCGTCACCGTTGTAATGCCACGACATTCGTCCTGGAATCGGTTTGCCTGCAGGTTGTAGTCCGGCAAGCACTTCTGGCAACTGTAACCCTTCTAGGGCAGTGGGTTTAGCCTCGCGCACTTTGTGCCAGACAGAACGCGACAACATCAATGTGCGATCGACCGGATTTGCCCGTATTTTCAAGAGAAATTCTTCTCTTTCTGGTTGATAGTCACGCGAGGTAACGCGTAGAGGCATAGCAGGATAACTTTGCAATAGTCCGGCCATATGACTCAGGAGTTCCGGATACAGCCACGTATAGGCGGGATGCACTGTCAATTCTGCTGAGTGATAGCGATGTTTGCCTCGGCAAGCAATCAAATCAAAGCGCCCGATCGCAGCTTTGCGCTGAGGTTCAAAGACGTAGCCTTGAATCCGATTTTCACGCTGCATCCACTGTCGAGCCGTATTCGCCACACTTTTGACGGGTTCAACTTTAAAGTCTTGAATTTGCTGATCAAAAACTTGGCGCACAAGGGGAGGCATTGCTGCTGTGTCTAATTGATAGAGTAGCTGCGCATCAGCATTGCTCACCGTCATTAAATTGGGTAAATCAGGTTCTTGTTTGGCTTGCTCAACCAAGACATCAGGACTAATTTCCCAGTAGGTCACTTGAGCTAGGGGTTGAAAACCGTTTTGGCGATACAACGCTAAGGCTGCTTTTTGCTCAATATCGACTTCTGCCAACCACATCCGTGCTTCCCATATGGTCTCAAAGCAGTGGCGCAGGAGTTGAGAGCCAATGCAATCTAGAGGGCTTTGGGTACTAGGGGGGACGACATCGGGATGGATAGCAAGCCGATTGACTTGCCAGGTACTACGGGTGCGGTTGAACGGTGCTACCTCAATCATGCCGCAGAGGTTATCGTCGAGAGCTGCGACAAAGCCCGACCAACGCGGCTGATTTGGCAGCGTAAGGGTCGTTACTCGCTGCCACCAGGCTGCTAGAGGATGCTGGACGATACTTTGCGTATTAGCAGCTCCCCACAGGCCAGAGTCAGGTTCCGGAATCACCAGCGTTGTGCCGTGCCAGTCATCTAGAGCGTCAACATCACGGGGATAGAGAGGACGCAACTGCAATTCAGAATTTTGCGGATCGGATGTGGACATTGCAGGCAAGGAAGGAAGAGTACTCAGAGCCAACGCAGCTCTCTTGTGACTCATCATAACGTGCCAATCTGTGGAACCACATCACCTGCCATCCCTGCATCCAGCCAACCCCTTATCCGCAGCCGTGGAGGCGGCTGTGATTGAGGTGCCAAACCCTTAAGGTTGAGTGACTCGTTCTAGCGGACGCACAAGCACTAAGGGGGTCTGCTCATCCGCATTGCCAGCGGGATTGTCAATCAACGCTTGGGTGACGACAGCCCGGTTGACTTGCGGGCTAGCTGAGACAATTTTGACTGCTTTCAAATCATTCACATCGACGATCGCAGCCCCTAGACCCGTTGCTTTTTCAATTTCATCGACGATGAGTTGTGGTGCTTCTGGCCCGAGCACGATGAATTGGTCGTAGGGCGGCAAGGTACCGGTCACGTCGTCAATCAGGCGCGCCTGCTCTCCGGCTAATTGATAGAAACCGCCACCTTTTTTTAAGAGGGCTTTCTTAAGCGCACCGCCCACAAAAGCAAAAAAGACGCGTCTCGCCCCAACTAAATCAACCAACGTCTGCAAGCCACAGGCCGTTGCCAGACTGGACGTGGGTAAGAAGTAATAGCACAACCGCCGAGCGACCCATCCCGGTTTGATGGTTGATGGATGCCGCCAGCGGCCCTGCATAATCGCAACGGGTGTTTCTCCGAGGGTGATGATGTCACCGGGTTGGGCATGGGTGCTGACGTAACGCTTCACCACCTCGACTGGGGTATCGAGGTGCGTCAGCAAGTGGGTAGGCACTGGCATGATGCGAGCTTGAGGCGTATCGCGCCAAGGGGGAGCCAGCTCTGGAGCAGGAAACTTGAGCGGCACAATCACGTGACCAGTTTGGGGCTGTCTACCGCCCGGTCCATAGGTCAGGTAATGGACTCGTACCCACAGGGCTTTGAGCGATCGCAACTCAGGGCCAGTGATCTCTACCTGCACTTTGAACTGCGTCCGCTTCTGCAATTTGACGATGTAGGCAAACCAATAGCCATCGGGGCGAGCTTCGGCATCGGGATGCTGCGGAGTAATGGTGACTTTGACCTGCATGTCATCCACACTTGCTTTGCCAAGCAGCGTGGTTTCTGCCGTCAACTCTGGCACCATGATTTCCGACGCAGGGGTGCGGTTAATCAGCTCTGGCATGCCCACAATTTGGTAGTGGTCGGCATCATACTGCTCGATATTCCACTGTCCAGCGGCAAAGGCGAGACGGTTACCAGCTCGTTGGCGATATTGCCATTCCAACCCTAGCCAACTCACTAGAACCAGCAGCGCGATCGCGCCCACTAACCAAACGAAAACCATCGTTTTTTACCGTCTCCTCAAAATATTTTTGACGACTACGGAGTCATCTATTTCCCTTTCTCAAGGGTCAGTCTATAGAAGTTTGGGGCCATTCATGACGAAATTTGCTGAGAATCGTTGATCCTGAGTGGGCTGTCTTGTTACCAAGTTGCGCTGGAAAATCATCAAGGTGAACGATGAGCTTTTCTCAGCAGAAGCTGTAGTGTGTGATCAACACCGCTGCTGAGCAACCCTGAAAAGCGATCGTCGCAGCTCATAAGCCGGTTAAAAAAGCAAAGTTCATTACTCCATCGCCTCCCATGACCGCCTACGGTGATGAGCACAGAGTCGTTGCAGTGGTGCTGCCAACGAGTTTCAGGAAACTTTACAAAACCTGGGAAGTGGGGCACGATTTCAATAAGAAATGTTGCAGGCTTCTGGCTTCGACAGAGTGAAGCGACTGAACACGCAGTTAGAGGTTTATTCGGACATGACTCGGTTGATGCGCGTTGAAAAGTGGTGCCTTTGGGGACATGTGTTGTCCATGGCCTTTGGATTAGCAGGTCTGCTGTGGGTAATGCCCCATCCTGAAATTTTGGATTATTTACCTGCGGGTTCCGCCCTTTATCGCTGGAGTATGGCCGGAGGCGGTGTTGTATACATTCTCCTCGGAACTGTTGCGGTGGCGCTGTATTTGCGTCGAGTCTATGGCTGGCAAGCCCTCCTGTCATTTATGCTGCCGGCACTAGCGATTTCTCTATCTAGTGAATTGTCGGGGACGAGTACAGGGTTTCCTTTTGGCGACTACAGCTACTTAAACGGCTTGGGTTACAAAGTCGCTGGACTGGTTCCTTTTACAATTCCGCTGTCTTGGTTTTACTTGGGGGTCTCATCCTACCTATTAGCACGAGGTGGCCTCTTGGGTGAACGAGTGACTTGGGTGCGTCAGCTAGCGGCGATCGCGACTGGGGCCTTGTTACTGATGTCTTGGGATTTTGTGTTAGACCCGGCCATGAGTCAGACGGCAATGCCATTTTGGTATTGGCATCAGCCGGGAGCATTTTTTGGCATGCCCTACGAAAACTTTGCCGGTTGGTTTGTGACCGGGGCGATCTTTATGACCGTGGCGGCAGCCTTTTGGCGTCGTAATGAGCGTCTGCAAACCCTCACCCGTGAGCAGTTGACGCTGCCCCTGGTGATATACCTAGCCAATTTCTGTTTTGCCATGTTCATGAGTGTGGGCGGCGGCATTTATATCCCGATTTTGTTGGGAATTATCGTCGGTGCGTTGCCTGCAGTTGTTTGCTGGTTATCTACGCCTGCTCATACAGGTGGCAATGTGGATACTGCTTCTCAAGCATCCCAGGTGCCCGTGATGGAAATGGTGACGACCCCAGCTGGCATCTCTAAATAAGTTCCCTACCGCAAGTTTCGCTTACCTGCATGTTGTTTTCTGTCTCTCCGGTTTTGAGCAGTGCGATCGCGCTGTGTCTGCTGGCTGTGCAATTACCAGCCGTCATGGTTTTACTGGCGCGATTGCTCAAAGGCCCGACCCGCCGCCCGCCGCTGCAACCCCGTCGCTCGACGCCAGATCAAGGCGGTGCCGTGAGTGTTGTCGTTCCGACGTTGAATGAAGCCCTGCGGATTTCTCCCTGTTTAGCCGGGCTCTCGCAGCAAACCGATGAAGTGCGGGAAATTCTGGTGGTAGATAGCCGGTCTACTGATGGCACGCGTGAAATCGTGAAACAGGCACAAACCACTGATGAACGAGTGCAGTTATTGACAGATGATCCACTACCCGTAGGCTGGGTGGGTCGGCCTTGGGCTTTGCATTACGGCTATACCCATAGTGCTGACGACAGCACCTGGATTTTGGGCCTTGATGCGGATACACAACCGCAGTCCGGCTTAGTCTCATCCCTGATTGCCGCAGCTGAGGCGGAGGGCTACGACCTCGTCTCGCTATCGCCGCGATTTATTTTGAAGGGCTTGGGCGAGATTTGGCTGCAACCCGCATTATTAATGACGCTGGTCTATCGGTTTGGTCCCACGGGCGCGACCGAAAGTGGTGCCGAGCGCGTGATGGCAAACGGCCAGTGTTTTCTCTGTCGCCGCCAACTACTGGATCAGCTGGGCGGCTATACCAGTGCGCGACTCTCCTTTTGTGATGACGTGACGCTAGCTCGGCAGGCAGCTCAGGCAGGCGCTAAAGTCGGCTTTTGGGATGGCTCGGCTCTTCTCAAAGTGCGCATGTATGAGGGGCTGCAAGAAACCTGGAAAGAATGGGGGCGATCGCTAGACCTAAAAGATGCTTCTTCGCGCAGTCAGATTTGGGGCGATTTATGGTTTTTAACTTGTGTGCAAGCCCTACCGTGGCTCAGTCTGCCACTACTTCTCTTGGGCATTAGTAGTGAACAGCCGACGTTGCCTATTCAGCTCAGCTTAGGGGTGAACGCCAGCTTGATTGCCGCCCGTATCGCTTTGCAGTTTGCTATTTTGCCTTCCTATGATTTGAGCCAAGCGCCCAACCGCTGGATATTCTGGTTCTCGCCGCTGGCTGATCCGCTGGCCGCTCTGCGGATTTGGCTCTCTTCATTACGCACACCAACGAGCTGGCGTGGTCGACAGTATGACTTATCCAGTCCTGCAACTGCGCCAACCCATCAATGATGTACTGTGCTTAGCAGCTCGGGAAAGTGGTCACTTCCAGGCTAATCGCAGGCTTCGAGCTTGGCCATGGTCAGCACCATTTCGTCGATCGCTGCCAGCATTGTGCGGCCCGACTGCCCCGGTTGGTTGACCATAATGCTGAAAATCACGGTGCCATAATCATCCGTTTCTAAATAGCCCGAGAGTGCACGCACCCCTCGCAGAGTACCGGTTTTCGCATGCACTTTGCCCTGCACAGGGGTGCCCTTAAAGCGATTGCGCAAGGTGCCATTCACCCCACCCACCGGTAAAGAGTCGTAAAACAGACCGCTGGTGTCCGTCTCATGCATGACCTTTAGTAAGGTCACAAATGTGGAAGGCTCGGCTTTATTACTGCGCGACAGACCAGAGCCGTCTGCCTGAACATAGCTATCTGGATCAATACCCAGGGGTTCTAGCATGGCTTTGACCCGACTTTGTCCCCCAATGCTGCGCAGAAGCTCATCCGCGCGAGCATTATTGCTGTCCCGGTTTACCAGGTTTAGATCATCACGAAAATTCCAAAGTCGATCCGGGGATTGTTCAAGAATGGCTTGAATAGCGGCAGCCGTCGTCAAAAGTTTGACATTTGATGCCGGAATCAAAAACCGTTGAGAATTATGGGTATAAAGCGCCCGTTCATCCGTCAGCGCATAAACTTCAATGCCCCAGTCTGCAGTCGCAAACTGCGATCGCCCTACAATCGCATCGATCGCGGGAGCTAAGTCGGCTGGGCAAAATTGGTGAGCAAATCGACGGTCGGCCTGGGCATTGGCTGTGGGCAAGGTGTCAGCTGGGGCCTCTGGGATCGCTGTAGCAGCAGCCAGGGGTTGACTGAGCCCACTCGTCAGGAGTGCTGCGCTAGCGATCGCAACCGTTGACAGCCCTCGTATAGAGAGCCATCTCATAAAACTTGCCATACCGGTATCCTCGCGCGTGTGTGTATTGGGAGCGAACAATCTCACACATCATCAAATGCCACCGCCCACCTGTCTACCGTATTCACGATCACAGTTTTCTGAGTGAAGGCAGTCTGGTAGGCCGTTAGAGAGACTGCACAGCAATGACATTTTCAATAACCCCTCAAGCCAGCGCGCTTTCTCAAGGCATGAGAAGAACACAACAGACTCAGGTCACTAAGCCAAAGTAAATGGTGAGAGGTAGTGCAATAAAACCCATCGCAATCGCGATCGCTAACCCTAAACTTAATCCATACAATGTGACGCGAATTGACTGAGTTTGGAGCCCCAGCGACTGTAACGCACTCCATACACCATGGCGCAGGTGAAACCCGAGGAGCACCATCACACCGCTGTAGCCAAAGGCATAAACCGGATTTTGAAACTTAGCCACGACTAACCGCGCCAGGTCTCGCACGTTTTCGCCTTGTAGCTGAGTCGTGTAATAACGGCCAAATTTGAAGTTCAGCAGATGCAGCACCAAAAACGTGGCTAATACAATCCCCGTCACGATCATGGTGCGAGAACTGATGGACTGTAAGCTGGGTTCCCCCTTGCTGGCATAAGTTTCGTAGCGATCGGGGCGGGCGTGTAGCTTACCCACAAAAATGTGGATGCCCGCGATCGCATGAATCAAGAAAACGGCAACCAGAGTGGCTTCTACCATCCACAATAATGGCCCCAGACTTTCTAAATGGTGAGCGTAGGCGTTATAAGCATCATGGCCAGCAAATAGCAGCAAATTGCCCGCCATGTGCACCAATACAAAAATCGCCAGACCGAGCCCGGTGACCCCCGTCATCAATTTCTTGCCAATGGGCGAATGGTACAGCTGTAGAATCAGGGGCTGACGTGCGGTGTTTTCCATCTCCAAGAATGCCTGTTGACCAGCGATACTTTATCCAATGCTATTGCGGGGCAGCTGGGGGTGGCAGATTCCTTAATGACTTGTTGATGAATGCAGGGGTTTTGAAGCTGGCAATTTGCCAGGGATG
>CAZLYS010000107.1:0-1190 GCA_964563415.1 uncultured Halomicronema sp. | reverse complement strand
TCGGCAACCGCGATCGCTTCCTCCAGCAAATCTGTACGTGCCACTTGGGATAAATCAGCCTCTACAGTCGTGCCCTGACCATACAAATCCCACAAGCGCAGAATGTATTGGTCAGGAGCATCCTCAGCTTGTTTTAGGGCCGCCACATGCGCGGTCTCAATCTGCCAATCGATCAACGTGCCTTCATGGTGGCTTGGTGCGTCAGTGTACTTGGCTAATGTTGCGGCTGCACCCATGACTATTTGCAAGGGTGTATTGAAGGAAATTGCCTGCTGAGGAGTCTTGCTGGTTCGCCAATCCCCTGCATGAGGATAGAGACCATAGGTGAACTGATGTCGCCCACGATCGGCTTGTGGATTGGGCCATAGGGGCGCTTTTAGCAGCGTCAGCCGCAATTGATCTGGCTGGGCATCAAAGCCATGCTTGTAATCGGTGAGCACGCTTAACCCTAGCTCACCATTGTTCAGATCAGCCCAGCGATAAGCAGGCACCTCCCACTTGGCTTGTTCATGCGGAGTCGTCGGCTTGGTTGGGCGCGCGATCTCCCCAAAGGGAATCTCGTAGGTGGCGTTCTCCGCCTCAAAGCTCACCGGAAAAGCGGCTTTGAGCACGACTTGGCAGGCTTGCCAATCGGCCACCGTTACCACCTTGAGATAAGGCTGCGATGGCTCCAGCACATAATCTTGCTGAATGCGCGAATCTGCTAAATGGCGCACCACCCGCAGGCGTTGCCGCAGCGGGCCTTGCTCTAACCACTCAAGCGATTCCACCATCGCGGCCGGTAAGGGATGTTGCTGATAATTGGGGGCGATATCCCAGGCATCCCAGTATTGGCCTTCATCGGCAAAGGCTTGCAGTTGATTGGCGGACGATCGCACAACATTCTGCTGTGTCTTCTGCTCCACTAGCGATCGCAACTCGCCACTGACGGGATCAATCTCTGCTCTTACAAACTCATTTTCTAAACAAAATTTCGTCGTCTGGTCTGGATGCCCAAAGGAGTTTTCTGTCGATGTCACTTCAGCCTCAGGCACTAACCAGTAAAGCCGATAGCCCAACGGCGGTACAGTTGCCTGGAAGAGGAGGCAAGGGATCGATGCCGTTGTTTCAGTGGGCTCACAAGGTGCAGTGTCTGAGCGATCGCAATAGTCGCTGTACTGAGTCGTGATGTCTTTACCCGTTACGGCGTC
>CAZLYS010000106.1:0-9559 GCA_964563415.1 uncultured Halomicronema sp. | reverse complement strand
ATCCTCACAGATCGCGCCAAAACTCCCTACCAGAGCGTATCCTGACCCACCGCCCACCGCCCGGATCCCGAGGCATCCGTTTCATCGTTTGGAGTGTCGCGCCCGCGTCATGAGTCATTGCTCTCAAAGCACCATGTTGCGGTCGCTAGTAATTCTTGATGAAGGCATCTACAGATTTGTCACTTAGCCCAAGTGCTCTTGTCGAAAATTGGTTTGACCCTATAGCGGCTTCATTTGCGTAAAGATTGAAAGTGGTAGCACGAGGCATTTGCATCCCTTGCAGTAGCCAAAGACAATAGCTCTCGACTTAGGGAGCGATCCTGCTGTGGCAATGGCTAAACACCTTAAAAGGCAATGCTATTTATTCCACTGCCAGAGAAACCCGATTGCCGCCAATATCCCGTAAATCCGTTAGGAAAATAGCCACCTCATCATAGGGCAAATCTTTATCCGCTTTGAGAATCAGCGTGCCTTCTGGATTTTCTGAGAAATAAGTGCGAATGCGTTGGGTGAGTTGCTGAAAACTAATTTGCTGATCTTCGAACAGGATATTACCGTCGCCATCTAGGCCAATGATGAGCGATTCGGCTTGGACTTCCGCATCCACCTCTTCATCCACCCCTTCCACATCATTGGGGATATCAATGCCAATCAACTGTCGCCCGGTCAACGTCATCGAAATAATGATGAAGAATGTCAGCACCGTCATCAACACATCCATCATGGGGACAAGATTGACTTCAGGAATTTTGGAGTCGGATGAGCGACGGGAGCGCATAGCGGTTTGGGGATGAGGTTAAAGGGTAAGGAGTGGTTAGGGCGTAGGAGGCCTCTTTAATGTTTCGGATACTGCGGACTGACCATTCAGCTCTAGGTACGGTCTTCTAAACACGCTACTCTTCGATCGCCAGAGACACGCGATCTCCTCCAATGGTGCGCATTTCTCCAAGAAACTGAATGACTTGTTCGTATGGCAATTCGCGATTGGGCAGTAAGTAGACCACGTTATCAGCGTTTTCAGCAAGATAAGCTTCCATCTGGACTTTCAGCGTTTCTTTGTCAATCGGGTTCGTGTTGACCTTAAAGCCCCCATTGGCATCCATTTCCACGATAAAGGGTTGAGTCGTGATCGGTGTAGGGGGCTGATCTTCTTGTTGGGCTGCGGGCAGCTTCATATCAATTTTTTCTTCGCTGCCTAGGGTGAGGGTGACGACCACAAAAAAGGCTAACACCCCCATCATGACCGTCAGCATGGGAATCAGGTCAACTTGTGGCGGTGCCGTGTCTTTGGTTTCGCGAAAGCGCATAGTTGTGGGTTAGATGACTAGCGTCAATAACGTTCAGCAACAACAGGTTTTGAATGTGGGACATCGGGTTGACCGTCCAACGCTGACAAGGCAGGTTCGTACCAGTATTGCCGATAAATAAGCTCTAACTCGTTGCCAGCTTCCGAGAAGTAGTCCATTTGCTGGCCTTGAAACGTGACCATAATGCGGAATACTAGCAACGCCAGAATAGCGACCACCATGCCCGCCGCCGTGGTAATCAAAGCTTCACCAATACCGGCTGCCGCTTGAGACGTATCGGTGTTGCCCCCACTCCCAATATTGAGGTTGTTAAACGTGGCAATCAGACCGGTGACGGTTCCAAGCAGACCTAGCAGGGGCGCAACGGCCACGATGGTCTCAAGAATCTTGTCCCCTCGTCGCATCTGCACAAATTCCTTGTCACCGGCATTTTCTAGCGCTAGCCGAAAAGTTTCTGGAGAGGGGTTTTTAAGCCGCAGGGGGGCTAACAAAAACCGACCAACGGGCGTATCGTTAGCCTGAGCTGCGATCACGGCGGCTTCATCCAAATCGCGTCGAGCCGCATCCAACACTTCATTCACGACTTGGCTTTCACGCTTCAGCAAGCTTGTCCAAAACCAGGTTCGTTCTAGCGCTGTGGCGATCGTCAAGACAGAGCAGCCCAAAATCGGTACCATGACGGGACCACCTTTTGCCAAAAAGTCAAATACGGTTGTCATAAAAGCGGCTCAAATGAAAGCAAAAACTGTGCATAACCGTGGCAGAAGCAAAGGAAATTTTGTCAAAGTGCATTAGCCAGATCGCAATCTGCACTGAGAGTCAGGATAGCGAAAGTCCTCTAGTCAAAGATTAACAGAAGTCATAAATGCGTTTAATTCCCGTTTAAGGCAGGCTGTTATAGCAGAAGGCGGAATGCGGAGGTCGGAATGCGGAATTGAAGGGCCTGCCAGAAAGCAGTTCCAACAATCCAGAGTGACCGCGTCTTGCTATAGCAGTGGAGCAGTAGAGCAGTGTGTCATCGTGCAGAGATCTCGAGGAATAGTACCTAACATACAAGATTCAAAATTGAAGCTCTCAGTTCCAGTCTGCTGTTCCAGGCAATTAAGATTGCAGTGTCTGCAGCCAGTTGATAATCAGAGGATTAATCACCTCTGGACGTTCATCGTGAGGGCAGTGACCCGTATCAGCGATCGCGTGAAAAGTGACCTGAGGAGTGATCGCTTCGTCGGCTGTGCTCAATTCTTGATAGACGGCAGCCCCTTTAATGGGAGTCCAGGGATCCTCTTCACCCCACAACACCAGTAGCGGCTGTTGGATATGGGGCAATAGCTCAGTGGGCTTCGGCCCCGGAGGCGCTGCAAGAATAGACGCAAAGACCTTTTGAGCACCGGGGTCGCAAGACGGCCGATACAAAATCTCCACCAGATCGTCGGTAATTGCTTCGCGATTACCATACACCTGCTGGAGTGAGCCCCGAATGCGAAATTTTCGGCGGACTTCGTTAAATACCAACGGTCCTATGAGGTCGGAGTTCACCACTTTGCTAAAGGTGCCCATGACGATTCGTAGGGGCAAGTTCAACTCTTCAGGACGATGGTTTAGACCGCCAGCACAGTTAAGCAAAATCCCAGCCTGGGCCATCTCGGGAGCGTGAGCCAGCATCATCAACGTCATCAAACCGCCGATCGAATTCCCGACAAACACGGCTGGACGACCAATATGTTCTCGCCAGTAGTCTTGCAACAGGGTTTCCCAAAGCTCTAGGGTGTACTCCAACGGCGGCTTGTCAGAGGCGCCAAACCCCAACAGATCGACTGCGTGGACCTTATACCCCGCGGCAGCTAGCACGGGAATATTTTTGCGCCAGTGCCCAATCGACGCCCCAAATCCATGCACTAGAACGAGGGGTTGCCCCTTGCCTTGAATGCTGTGGCAGATGCTGTGGCCCTGCCAAGTCCAAGTCAGGATTTCCAAGCTGTCTGGAGCGGTAAGTTGAGCAGTCATAAGGGGAAAAAGAAAGAAGATAAACTTTTGTTTCTAACTTTTAACAGTATAAGGCTGAAGCTTGGTGCCTGAGCCCGGTTAACGAGAGGGTGATTACCCACGGCGATGCTGGTAGGGCAGTCATGGATGTTTTCCGAATAAATCAATGCAGAAAAATTATGGCTGAGTGGCCGTTTCTGTTTGGTGGATAAGTTGGGCCGTGAGTTCTAGAACTGAGACGTCGACGGAGATTCCGTCAACGTGCTGCTGCACGGCGGTCGTAATAACGTCTGGATGGTGAGCTGGCGACACTCCGCATAAGCAGCAAGCGATATTAGCCTGACGCGCTGCACCAATGAGTTGAGCGATCGCTGTTTGCACTGCCAGATGGGCCTCATCGTAGGGGGCGGTAAAAATGGCTTGGTCGCGATCGACCCCCAACAGCAATTGGGTCAAATCATGCGTGCCAATGGCAATGCCCTGGATGCCCGCAGCGACGTATTGCGATAGGAGAAACAAGACTGAAGGCACTTCAGCCATCATCCACAGGGCAAAATCAGGATGATGATGCAATCCCACGGTCTCCACTAGACTGCGACAGTGAGCGACTTCCTCCACCGTGCGCACAAACGGCAAGATGAGCTGGATATTGTCATAACCTTCATCTTGTAATTGTTTCAGTAGTTCGAGTTCGAGTAAAAAGAACTGAGGCTGACGGTGGTAGCTAAAGGCACCACGGACTCCCAGCATTGGATTGGGCTCTACCGCTGGCGCACCGATGAGTTGGGCAAACTCGCTGGTACGGATGTCGAGGGCACGATAGTGCACCGGGCGCGGGGCAAAGGCCTCGAGAATTGGCCGCAACTGCTGCATCAGTCGCTTGAGCAATAGTTCTTTTTGTCCAGTGGCCACCCAGTGATAAGGATGCTGGCGCTCTAGAACGGGCAACATGAGCCACTCCGATCGCAATAAGCCCACACCAGTGAGTGGGAGAGCCGCGATCGTGGCAGCCGTTTCTGGTTGACTCAGGTTTACCCAAATCTGGGTCTCGGTAGGCTCGAAGCTGACAGTAGATCGAGGTGGCGTGGTTGCAGTACTGGGTAGGTCAGGTAAGCGGTTAATCAAACCGCGATCGCCGTCAATGGCTATTGCTTCCCCGTTACGGAAGCGTTCGGTCGCCTTGGGCAAGCCAATAATTGCTGGTAGTCCGAGTTCTCGAGCAAGGACTGCCGCGTGACAAGTCAGGCCACCCTGTTCAGAAACAATCCCATTCGCCGTTTTCAAGAGGGGTAGCCATTCTGGAGCGACCTCAGCAGCAATAATGATTTGTTGATTTGCTGACAACGGCAGCCGCTGCTCTGGCAACAAGACGAGCGCTCGTCCCTGACTTTTGCCAGGAGCCGCCCCTCGACCCGTCATTAAGTTAGGGTCGTTCGCTTGGGGCGAGATCGCTTGGGTGACATAGGGCCGCAGCGGCCATGCATGCACTTGAGCCACTTGCAGCGCCCCACTGTCGGCGTGGATGCTCCATTCAATTTGGGTGGGGACATCGGACCAATTGGTCAACCAGTCGGCCAGGGACCACAGCTGTTGCTCAACCGCATTCGGAATAGTCAATTGAGATCGCGCTCGGCTGACTTTATGGAGACTCGTCTCAATGGCAGTGGTTGTTGGGATATCGGCTAAGGGGCGAGGACAGGATAAGGATTCTTGAAAGCCTGATTGCCAAGAAAAGTGGGGTAACCGGGGCAAAGCTCCTGAAAAAGTTGCTGGACAACATTCATCTAACGCATTAGGTAAGCCTTCCACTGCTGCGATCGCAACCTCTGATTCTCGGATCGTCAAGGTGCCCGAAAACGTTGCTGCTTCTATCGGTTGTACCATGACGGCCAGGTCAATCTTGGCAGGATAGCTAGCCATAGAGTTGGCTTGGGTAGAACGCCACCAACGCCAGAATGTCAGACTTTTGGCATCCAAGGCAGAGAGCCAAACCTGTTTGAGTGCGATCTCTAAGGCTTCTGGTTCAGTCCAACAAATCGGGGCAGCCAACATGTGCCCCCAAGGGATGGTCGCAATGCCTTCCCCCAGCCAAAGAGATGGGAATAGACGCACGATAGGGGTATCGATCTCAGCTAGCAGGGTTGCCCAGGGAAAATTCAGCGGTAAATTGAACAGCGGTTGATGAAGACGCCTGGCAATCTGCTGAATGGAATAGCCAGTGCTGTGATCTTGTTGCCACAACAATTGTGGCCAGTCAGCAAATAGCGGTTCGCGCGCTACCAGCTTATGTAATGTCTCATCGAAAACAGCAGCCGGAATCACCCAACTATGAGGCACGATTTGTCCTGCCTGCTGTACGCGATACAACCGCCATGCTGATTCCCCAATTTGGGAAGCTTTGGCCTCAGCCAAGGTGTTGAGCGAGAGAAAACAAGACATAAAGACTGCAAGTGAGTCGACACGAAGAGAACTGAAACTAATTTTGTTAGCGGTTAAAGAGAGCTCATACCGGACCGCATGATGCCACGCTCACCAGCAAGACTCCGTAAAGACGCTAGCGCGCCCCGTCTATTAAGAGTAAGTCGGTCAACCATATCGTTGTTTTTACCCTATGCCTAAGCACGAGACAGTCAAGACAATGGTAGGCAGCACAGCAGTCGATTAGGGCAACGTGACACGCTTCTATTAAATTTATCAACCATGTTGACTCAGTCGTTAAAGTCAGTAACCAAGCTGTTTTTACAGCAATCATGCCCGTTATGCGATCGCCCATCATCGCAGTCGTTGTGTCCGGCTTGTTGGACTCAGGTTAGCCACTGTAGTCACTCTCCGCATAGCCAAACCACATCGCAGGCATTGCCGGTAATGGCTTGGGGAACTTACGAGGGTGCCCTGAAGCGGGCGATCGCTGCGCTGAAGTATGACCAGCACCCCGAACTGGCAGTGCCGCTGGGGCAAGCATTAGGCAAATGCTGGCAACAGTCCCCCTTGACTCAGCGATCGCCTTTGGTGGTGCCGATTCCCATGTTCATTGAAAAGCGACGACAACGTGGGTATGACCAAGCCGAACTCATTGCTAAGGCCTTTTGCACACAAACTGGGCTGCCCCTAGTGCGACATGGACTCATACGCCAGCGGGCAACTGCCCCCCAATTTGGGCTCGGAGTTCAGGCGCGTCAACAAAATCTGTCTGGTGTGTTCACTGTAGGTAAAGCGTTTCGGCAGCGTCCGTTCCAACCAGTTTTGCTGTTGGACGACATCTACACAACTGGGACAACCGTCCAGGTAGCAGCCCGCGAACTGCGCCGTTGTGGTGTGTCTGTCTGTGGCGTTGTCACTGTTGCTCGCGCATTGATGGAAAATGTCAGATTAGTAGAACAGCGTACCCCCTAAACCTCATCTAAAGCAGCTGATATTAGACATCCACAGCTGAGTTGATGAACCCCGGCTGAACTGCTACAAAATCCTTGCTAATCGGTCATTATCGATACTGTGCTGCATTTGCTGCTATTGGGTTGCGGCCTGTCTCGCTATCCATAAACGCGGAGCCCTAAACGCATTATGAGAGGTCGAGCGATTTCCACTACCTAGAGAGATTTGGTGCCCTTAGGACAGTTCTCTACCTATTTACAAAAATCAACAAACTCCGCTTGTCCTGATCATTTGAGGGGAAAATCAAGAATAATAAAGCAAGTAATTTTTTAGTCGAGTCAGCGATACCGCTTAGGTGCCTAGATTGCTCCCTCTAAAGCCGGAACTCCGCTAGATCGCAAAAGGATCGTTAATTAACCATGCTAACGGGTTTAGACATTGTTTTGTTTGCAGGGTTAGGACTAACTGCAGGAATTTTGTCTGGTCTCTTTGGCATTGGCGGCGGCATGGTGATTGTACCTGGCCTGTTTTACCTGTTTCGGGTGCTTGATTTGCCCCATGAATGGGTGATGCATTTGGCTGCTGGAAGTTCGATGTGCATCATGGTGTTCACGTCAGCATCCTCGGCTTGGTCACACCATTTGCGAGGGGATGTGCAATGGGCCATTTTTCGGCGGATCATACCGGCGATCGCGGTCGGCGTCATTCTGGGCAAATTAGTGTCTTATCGTCTGAATTCAGATTATTTAGAGTTTATTTTTGGCGTCTTTCTGGTCTTTGTTTCCCTCAAAATCTTGTTTAACTGGCTTTCTAAACCCGATAAACCAGGTGAACCTGGCAGTGGATTAGTCAACACAGTTGGCACCGTTTTGGGCTTCAAATCCGGCGTCCTCGGCATCGGCGGCGGGGCTATTAGCGTGCCATTTTTACTCTACTCAGGGTTGCCGATGAGCCAAGCTAGCGGCACATCAGCCTCTTTTACGTTGCCAATTGCCCTAGTCGGAACACTGAGCTGCCTAACCCTGTCGACCCACGGATTAGATATCCCCTTAGCGATCGGGACAATTTATTGGCCTGCAGTCCTCCTGGTAGCGCCATTCACGATGCTAGGTGCTCCTCTGGGGACCCAATTTTGCCATCAGATTGCCTCACGGATACTTAAGCGCTGTTTCGCCTTGTTTTTGTTGATGTTAGGACTGCGTCTCTTATTTGAGGTTGCTCAAACTTTTATCATCAGCTAGAAACGTTTGATCAATAAGCTTAGATCTTCAGTTTGCGATTTCCGTTGTGTTTGTGCGCTCAGGAGTCGGCTGCTGTTATAGCAAGCCGCAGTTTGATCAGGTCACCCTAAATTGCTGAAACCACTATCTGATAAGCATTTCAATTCCGAATTCCGACTTCAGCATTCCGAACTCTGCTATAGCGGCTCAAGACTGACAGCATGACGAATCGGGGTAGGCATTGCCTCAGGTTGATTGAGATAGTAATCAAAGCGGTTTTTGAGGCCGTCAGTGGTGAGTTCTTGTGTCCAATATTCGACGAGGGCTTGTCCCCAGGCCCAAGCATTTTGTGCAGGAGGGCGATCGCTCCCCTGCAGCAAGATGGGCCATAGCTTAAGAACTTCGCCAGGTCGAAAGAGGGTGCTGGGTTCGTTGAGTAGACCGGCGAGTTCATAGGTCAGCATCATTTTGCTGGCCACGACGGGAACCTGTTCTGCAGGAATTGATTGAGCAAGTAGCAAGCCAAATTCTGGAGTGCCGGTAAAACGAGCCGAGAGAAAAGCAAATAGCGGTGTTTTGATCAGGGCAACTAAGCCCTGACCGCTGGTCATTTGTGTAGCGTAGCGTTCGACCAAGCGAATGGCAGCGGCAATGCGGGCTTCTCGACTGTGAAGGAACTGAGCCAAGCGTTGCGATTTAGCCGGAGCGATCGCGGCGATGAGTTGCGTGGCTAAGGCGTCACTACCCCAAGCAGCACGGTTGTCCGCTGCTGACTGGGTAACCACGGGTAAAACCTGCTGCACCCAAGGGCCTAATTGTTCTTGGCGATAGGCTACAGCCGCGCGGATGTTTTGCTCTTTTGGGCGATCGCCTGCCTGCCAATCGTAAGGGGGTGCCCATTCACGCACGGGACGTAAGCGATCGACTTGAGACAATACCACCAAGCTGGGAATTGCTTTTCCTTGGTGTGCGAGATCTTTTAAGAAGGCAACATCCGGATCTAACGCCGGATCTAACGCCGGATTAACCAGCAAAATCACGTCCGCCTCTTGTGCCTGATCGAGTGCCTGCTGTCGCCAATCCGCGCGATCAACTTGCTCATAACCAGGGGTATCCCAAAGGTTGAAAACTTCGTCAGCCGAGGTCGTCCATTGGTAACGAGTAATTTGGTCAGTACTAGGTAGAACGTCGACAGCGGCTCGATCTTGCTGAAATAGCGTGTTAATCAGGCTGCTTTTGCCTGCCCCAGTGCGCCCCACCAACAGCAAGTTGAGCGGGGCAGTGGCGATCGCCTGCTGTGACTCTGCTGTTTCCATCAGTTCTCGCAAGGTTTGGCTTTGGACAGTGGGTGGTGGTGTAGCCTGCAATTTGAGCGCTGAATCACCGCCATAGAGGGCGATCGCTCGCTTACACAAAAGCGTCAAAGCAGTTTCTCGTAGGGTTTGGCTCAAGTTGGCGAGCAATTGCTGATTGGCCTGGGTGCCCAGGGGGCGTCCGACTTCCCGCGCGACCGCCCCAATCGGATTCCAGAGCCACCGGCTCAAATCCAGCACCGTCCACAATCGCTTGAGCGGAGTTTCTAGATTGCGATAAGTTTCATAGGCTTGATAAACCTGGGCAATCGTGACCTGGTTTAGGGCTGGGGCCGCAAGGCTCATGTAGTGATCGAGGTCGTCC
>CAZLYS010000105.1:9076-9565 GCA_964563415.1 uncultured Halomicronema sp. | reverse complement strand
GTTGAAAAACCAAGCCGCTTTCTCCGCTTCCGCCTCGTTTTTAGACGCTGCTAACCGCTGAATGAACTCTCCCCCACCGTCACTGCGGCGAAAGGCCCACCACTGCAGGCCAATGTAGGCCAAAAACGTGTTGACAGAAATCCCCGCCGTTTCGCTCCAGCGCACGCCGCCATCGCCCCATTGCACGGGAACCAGTGCCAGCGTATCGGGCCCAAACTGGCTGTTGATTTGCTCAACCAGAGAGCCCATACCACCAATGTTGATCAAGGCGGCTCCGGCCACCACGATCGCCCCAAATAGCGCCAAAAAGAACTGAAAGAAGTCCGTTGCGACGACTCCCCACAGGCCAGAAAATCCGGCATACACCAGCACAAACACGCTGATGCCAATGACACTCCACAGTTTGGCATCCTCCCCCGGCTCAAAGCCCAGACTTTCCCAAAGCTGCAGCGCCGTAATCACCTTGACCATCGCCAACATGGCGTAACC
>CAZLYS010000105.1:0-9066 GCA_964563415.1 uncultured Halomicronema sp. | reverse complement strand
ATACCAATGCAGTTAATCGGCACCGCAAAAAGAAAGGCTTTAATCCCCCGGAGCCAAGCTCCCATCTGTCCGCCATAGCGCAACTCGGTCAATTCGGCGTCGGTGACAATCTCCGATCGCCGCCACAGTCGCGAAAACACATAAATCATCACCACGTGGGCAATACCAAAGCTCCACCATTCCCAGTTGCCGGCAATGCCCCGAGTGCCCACAACGCCAGCAATGTACAGCGGCGTGTCGATGGAAAATGTCGTGGCAGCCATACTGGTGCCCGCTAGCCACCAGGGCAGCGATCGCCCCGATACAAAAAAGTCCACTAACGACCCCGAGGCGCGACGCGACAAATACAGCCCTAACCACAAGGTCAGAACTAGATACGTCAACACAATCAGCCAGTCAATCCAAATCATGGGTCGCTACAGGGAAGAAACTCCTGGCTATCTTCTCATAAGGCACGGAAGTCGGAATTCGGAAGTCGGAATTCGGAAGGCAGAAATGAACGCTTCACAGACGTTTCGTTATCGTGCTCTCGGGTACTATGGCCTATCAGCAAATTGCGATCGCTATCTGGTACTCCTAACCCCCAAATCAGTCCTCTGTAATTGATGAGACTTTGCAATCAGTAGACGATCGCTACTGAAATTTACAAAAACCCGACTAAACTCTTATAAACCTTGGAGTAGACCCAGATACGTTATGGCCAACCAGCGTGATACCCTATCAAATCCAATTAGCACTGCCCCTATTGGCATTTTTGACAGTGGCGTCGGCGGGTTAACAGTGCTGCGGGAAATCAAACGCCAATTGCCGAACGAGTCCATTCTCTATGTGGGGGATACGGCGCGGCTACCCTATGGCGATCGCACCCCAGACGAGATTCTCCAATTCGTCCGTGAAATCATGACCTGGATGATGGCCCAGGGCACCAAAATGGTGATGATGGCCTGCAACACCAGTTCTGCCCTGGCGCTGGAAGAAGTGCAAGCCGAATTTCCCATCCCGATTTTGGGCTTGATTTATCCAGGTGCTCGCGCTGCCGCCAAGGCCGGCCAACGTATTGGCGTCATTGCCACCCCTGCCACGGTGGCCAGCGATGCCTACCGTCAAGCCATTCTTGAAGTTGACTCGACCAAACAGGTGTGGCAAATTGGCTGCCCCCAGTTTGTCCCCCTCATTGAGCAAGATCGCCTGCAAGATGCCCAAACGGTTGCGGTAGCCAAGACCTACTTACAGCCACTGATGGCAGCTGAAATTGATACGTTGATCTACGGCTGCACCCATTATCCTCACTTGGCTCCAGTCTTCAAAACGTTTTTGCCTGATGCCATTCAACGTATCGACCCAGCTCAGTCGATGGTCAAAGCCGCCGCCAAAGAGCTTGAATTACTAGATCTTAAAAGTGCGACCCCAGGCAGACCTACGCAATTTTTCGTCAGTGGCTGCCCCGAGCAATTTGCCCATAATGCGACCCGCTGGCTGCCCAAAACGCCCCAAGTCCAGCAAGTCAACTTTGCCTCGTTTGTGATTTCATAGAAAGCCAACTCCCCAGCACTCCGGCGAAAAATGGTAGCCATAGCCAGCTTATCCATAGCAGCGAAAAAATTCTGGTCGTTAAGTCCGGAGTGTTTGCAGCGCGAGGGCAACCACTCCAGGCTTTCTGTCCTCCACTAAATAAGCTGATAGTTAGCCCCAAACTGGCGATGCGGCGATTGGGGGCAGTTTAGTTCCTTGGTATTGTCTACATGGTTACGCATCCAGCAGCCATTCAACGAACGAACAAGGGTTTCAACGTCTCAAGTAGGTGAAATCGAGTAGTGTACTAGTCAATTTCAGACCGAATTTAGCCCTTTATCAGTCCACGGACTGTACTCTTGAACATCCTTGTTGTGCAAAGGATTGCGATCGGTAAGCCACCCCAATGCAGGCTTGCTAATTTAAGGGCATCAACTGACTTTAGTAGGGACTTAATGACCTCATCCTTAGACCCCAATATGCCTCTACGGAGTGTTCATACCCAAAGCTTCAATGCTGTGCTTTCTCAAATGAAGTTGTCATTGGTGGTCTCTACCTATCAAGCCGGAAAACTCATTTTCATGCGGGCGGATGGTCAGGCGGTGAATACGCACTTTCGAGTATTTGACACCCCTATGGGGGTAGCTGCTGATCGCGAAAAGATTGCCGTGGGAACCACCTATGCCATCGAAGAGTTTCACAATGTGCCTGTCGTGGCGGCAAAAATTTCACCGCCAGACCGTCATGACGGTTGCTATCTGCCTCGTCGTAAAACGATCACGGGGGATATTGATATTCACGAAATGGCCTGGGTTGACCAAGAGCTATGGTTTATCAATACTCGGTTCTCCTGCTTGTGTACCCTGGATGCTCGCTATAGCTTCGTGCCCCGCTGGCGGCCACCGTTTATTACGGGATATGACCTGACGGATCGGTGCCATCTCAATGGGCTAGGAGTCCGTGATCATCGGCCTTACTATGTGACGGCCCTCGGCGAGACCGATCGCCCTAACGGCTGGCGGGCCGATAAGGCTAACGGTGGCATTCTGATGGATATCACGACCAATGAGGTCATTGTGCGCGGGTTGTCGATGCCTCACTCGCCGCGCTGGTATCGCGATCGCCTCTGGGTCTTAGAATCTGGACAGGGTTCGCTAGCACAGGTCGATCTGGCCACGGGCAAATTGACCACAGTCGCTGAACTTCCGGGTTTTACGAGGGGTCTGGATTTTTGGGGCGACTTAGCTTTTATTGGCCTTTCTCAAATCCGAGAGACCGCCGTTTTTAGCGGGATTCCCCTTACTCAAACCCTGACGGAGCGGGTATGCGGCGTGTGGGTGGTCAATATTGTCAGTGGTGAAGTTGTGGCATTTCTCAAGTTTGAAGAGGCGGTGCAGGAAATTTTTGCGGTGTCGGTATTGCCGGGGCTCCGTTTTCCTGAATTGGTTGAGCATGACAACGATGTGTTGCTCAGTAGCTCCTATGTTTTGCCGAATGCTGCGATGGCTGAGGTGGTGCCCTCAACGCCGGATCAGCCCTCCGCCGATAGTCATTTTGAGCAGGGTTGTGCCTACTACGAAGCCGGGGAGCGGGAAGCGGCTGTAGCGGCTTGGCAGCAGTGTCTAGCCTTACAGCCAGATTATCTGCCTGCCCGCTATAACCTGGGGGTCGTTTTGGGAGAGCTGGGACGCGACAAGACCGCGATCGCCTACTTGCATCAGGTGATTGCAGCAGATGCAAGCCATGCTGATGCCCACAAGACTCTAGGTCATTTGTATCGTCAACAAAACCAGTTAGCACAAGCCCGCAGGCACTATGAACAAGCGGTTTGTCTCCGCCCTCAAGATGCCCAGGCCCATTACCATTTGGGTCTGACGTGCCTAGCTTTAGGAGACTTTGAGACCGGCTGGGCCGAATGCGAATGGCGGTGGCAAACTGCTGAATTTACGCCCTTCAACTGTCCTTACCCCCGCTGGGAGGGACAACCGCTGCCGCAGCAAACGCTGCTCATCCATACCGAGCAGGGAGCGGGGGATGCGATTCAATTTATTCGCTATGTCTCTTGGGCGGCAGCGCGCTGTCAGCGGGTGATATTAGTATGCTCTGCTGCTCTCTTACCTTTGTTTGAAAAGCTGCCGGGTGTTGATCAGTGCCGAATGCCTGGTGAGTTTGCCCTGAACACCTTTGATGCTCACGTGCCACTGATGAGTTTGCCTTATCTAGCCCACACAACGGTTGAGACGATTCCTACCACAGTGCCCTATCTACAGACGGATGCCAGCCGTTGTCCCTTACCGATTCGTCACACGACTCGCCGAGTCGGTATTGTTTGGGCGGGGAGCCCTACCCATGGGAATGATCGACAGCGATCGACCCAACTCCTGGACTGGCTGTCCGTTCTGCGCGTTCCTGGAATTGAGTTTTTCAGTTTGCAAAAGGGTGAGCAAGTACAGGCTTTGGCTGACCTGCCAACGGATATCAACATCCAAAACTTAGATGCCGTTATTCACGATTACGCTGACACGGCGTCAGTTGTGGCTCAGCTTGATCTGGTCATCGGTGTTGATACCTCAGTCATCCATTTAGCAGGGGCTTTGGGGTGTCTCTGCTGGACTCTGCTGTGCTATTCGCCCGACTGGCGCTGGCTCACTCCCCGTACTGACTCCCCTTGGTATCCAACCATGCGGCTATTTCGGCAAACTCAACCGGGAGATTGGGTGGGTGTCTTTAGCGAGGTAGCAACCGCTCTTGAGCATACTTTCTAAAGCACTTTGAAGGGCTCTTCTCGCCCTAAACCTCCAATGCAACTGTTTGCCAACCAATATCTAGGGCCACGGCCACACATTGCGGTGTTGGGCTCCAACAAGCTCGGCAACTTCGTGGTGACGACGCCCCTGTTGCGGGGGCTGAAGGAAAAATATCCCCACTGCACGCTCGATTTTTTGGGTAGCGATCGCACCGCTGAGTTTGAGCGCCAGCTCGCCACCATCGATTGGCGCGTTACCTTGCATACCGACACTCCAGAGCTGGACCCAACCCTGATGGCGGCAATTGAGGAACGACGGCAGCAGATTGGCTCCTACGATTTGGTGATCAATTGCGATGATTACAGCGATCGCACCCAGGCCATCATTCCCTACCTACAGCCCACTTACTTGGTCGGTCGGCCCGCTCCATCAGATCCTGACTCCAGGCAGAATGATCCCCAGCATGTGGTTCAGGCAATCTTGCAAGACCCTGACTGGAACAGTTCCACCTTTGTGCAAACTTATGGGCCGCTCGTGCAGAGCAACTATATTGCTGAAATCCTCTGTCGGTTGGCCTATGTAGAGACGAACTTTACACAGCTGGATTTACCTGCCCAGGTTCCCCCTTTCTCAGTACCCGATGTCCTCATCCATGTGACGGCTAGCCGTGCTGCCAAGCTGTGGCGACCTGAGTACTGGCAGCAAACGATTCAATGGTGTCAGCGACAGGAGCTGTCGGTGGGGCTAATCGGCAGTGCCCCAGCACTCCAAAAACAGCACTATCACGCCAGTGATACAGAAGACAGGTTGTTGGCAAACACAGCACTGATTGATTTGCGGGGCAAAGCAACGCTTCCCGAGCTGGCAGGAGCACTTGCCCGAACCAGGACTTTTGTGACCGTGGATACTGGGCCATTACATGTGGCGGCAGCGGTTGAATGTCCGACGGTGGCAATCTTTGGTAATGATCATGAGGGCGATGGGGCGAGCCCTCTGCGGCTGTGGGCACCCCGGCAGCACCATGTGACCCTAGCACTCTCCCAGGTGAAATGTACCCTCTGCCAGGCGCAGCAGTTCCAAAATGCCGACTGTCTACTGAGTGAGCACCAGTGCATGATGACAGTGTTTCCAGAGACTGTCATCGCCAGCCTACAGGCTTACCTACGAATCAACGTAAGGGCTTAATGATTTGGTTATAGCAGCTGAAAAACTCTAGCCAAAGAGTTAGCTCCAGACCCGGCAAGCATTCAGAAAAGTTAAAAAGAACAGCCAAATTTCTTTTCATATTATTAAGGTCGATGTTCGCGGCAAGATTTGTTTCAAAAATGAGTTAAGCATGGTGAATGTGAAATAGAATTTCGCAAGTTGACCTAATAGCTAAATGGCTGGATTCAGTGTGGCTTGTGTATTCAGTCTATTCCGAGTACTTGCTGAACTTATTCAGACACGACTTTCTCATATGCGTTGGACGCTCAACGGCTAAAGTCATTCGCTGAAGAGTAAATCCTATGAAATTCATACAAATAAAAAACCCCTGGCTAGGCAATTTTTGTTGTGCTGGAGTAATTACTTTAGGGCCGGGATTCCTAATTTTTAGTTTACCAGCGTTTGCCCAATCAATCACCTCAGCAGCAGATGGCACAGGTACCGTTGTTACTGTTGACGGTCACCAATTACTCATAGAAGGCGGCTCTCTTTCTGGGGATGGTGCCAACTTATTTCACAGCTTTGATCAGTTTGACCTCTCCTCTCAGCAAACTGCCAATTTCATCACCCAACCAGAAATTCAAAACATTTTAGGTCGGGTTGTTGGCGGCAATCCTTCCATTATTGATGGTCTGCTACAAGTTACGGGAGGTAACTCCAACCTATATTTCATTAACCCAGGGGGGATTATCTTTGGGCCAAATGCGCTCTTAAATGTATCTGGAAGCTTTACAGCAACAACGGCAGATCGAATTGGTTTTGAGGGAGATTGGCTTAACTCAGTTGGTGACAATGATTATCAAGCTTTGATAGGTTCCCCTAATCGTTTTTCTTTCCTGAATTCTCAGCCAGGGGCCATTATTAATGCGGGCAATTTAAGCGTTGATTCAGGAGCTGACCTTAGCCTCATCGGAGGAACTGTTATCAACATCGGTACCATTGAAGCGCCAGAGGGGGATGTTACCCTAGCGGCGATTCCTGGCGAGAATGTGGTGCGCATTTCCCAAGAGGGCCGAATTCTCAGTTTAGAGGTTCCTACAGAATCTTTGGCTGGGGGAATTACGCCCACTGACCTGCCAGGATTATTGACTGGCCCATCCCTATCTGAAACAGATCTGGAGATCACGGCAGATGGCACCGCCGCCATTGGAGAGACGATTATCCAATCCGGAGATATCGTGATTGGCGGCACAGTTTCTGGAGACACTGTTAACCTCAACGCTGCTAATAAGGTTACGCCCCTGGCGTCTGAGACGCCTAGGGTACTTACCGGGGATGGCACCTATAGCGCTCCTACCGTCAGGCTATTTCCCAAAAGTGCTGATGATGCCACTGCCTATGTCTTTATTGATGCCACCGTTGCAGATTATGAAACCTTTCTCTATGGCGGACAGCCGGGAACGATCTCGGTTGTCGTCACCCCAGAGGAAAACGGCATCACCAAAATCACGGGTACTTTACACGGCGTTACCGGAGTTGATGCCCTGCATATCTTGTCTGAAGGCAACCAGGGTAACTTTTGGTTGGGGAACAGCTTTGTCAGTGGGGACAACGTCGAGCAATATAGTGCCGACCTGCAGAGTTGGGGGAATTCCCTCACAAACTTAGCGGACATCCTGATTTACGCCTGTTTTACCGCCTTGGGCTTAGAAGGAGAAGCCCTTGTGCAAGCTATCAGTGATTTGACTGGGGCAGATGTGGCTGCTTCTACGAATCTAACTGGGAGTTCTGCCTTAGGTGGCGATTGGGTACTGGAAACCAACACCGGCAATATTGAATCAGGCTTAGCGTTTCAGCAAGCAAGCCTGAATGCCTATGAAGATACGCTAGCCGTGATCACGGTTACCAGTAACTTGGACAATACCCTGGCTGATGGTCAGGTCACGCTGCGAGAAGCCATTAATGCAGCGAATAATGATGCCGATGGGCCGGACACGATGGCCACTGGGATCTTTGGCGATGACGAAATCCGCTTTGCTACCAGTATGACCATCAACCTGGGCGGGACAGAGCTGTCAATTGATGATAACGGCGGCGACTTAACCATTGATGGACAAGCGAATCAGGTCATCGTTGATGGTTCGGCCACGAGCACTGTCTTCGAGATTAATAATGTAGGTGGCGGGGCAGATGTCACCTTTAGGAATTTGACGATTCAGAATGGCAATATTGGCGGTAATGGCGGTGGCATTCTCAACAACAGCAACGCAGCAACCGTGACCATTGAGAACGCGACAGTAACGGGTAATACTGCCGGAACCGGAGGGGGTATTCACAGTCAGAACGGTAATGTGAACTTAATCAATAGCACCATTTCTGGCAATGTTGCGACTTCAAATGGCGGGGGCATTTACGCTTCGGGTGGAACGATTACCAATTCCACCATTACCAACAATACGGCTGGTGCCGCGGGGTTTGGCAATGGGGGAGGGATCTACAGCGGAACCTCGATCGCAGTCCAGAACAGTATTATTGCGGGGAATCTCGACGACAATGGCGTTCAAAATCCAGATGTTTCAGGTACGTTTGTCGATGGTGGCAATAACCTAATCGGCATCAGCGACGGTAGCACAAATTTCACCACCAGTACCTTGGTTGGCACTTCTGCCAGCCCCATTGATCCTGTTTTGGCCCCCCTCGGTGACTCCGGTGGGTTGACCCAAACCCATGTTCCACTACCGGGGAGTCTGGCGATTGATGCTGGTGCCGATATCGCCGCCATTCCCACCGACCAAAGGGGACAACCCAGGAACAATGGTTCTTACGACATTGGGGCCGTTGAAGTCACTGCCGACCTGGCAGTGAATCAAACGGTGAGCAATACGAACCCCAGTCCGGGTGATAGCATTACGGTCACGCTCTTGGTTACGAATAATGGTCCTGATGCGGTAGGAGATGTTTCGTTGAACAATCTCTTACCGGCTGGCCTTACCCTGACGAATGCAACTCCTAGCTCGGGAAGCTACAACCCCAGTACAGGAGATTGGACAATAGGAAGCCTGGATGGCAATTTTGACCTGATTCCTGCAGGGACTGCCGCCAGCCTAAGCCTCACCGCCACTGTTGACGCTAATGCCAGCGATACACTGACGAATACATTTCAAAATCTAAGTGGCACCGGAGAAGATCTTAATCTAAATGACAATTTAGCTGTAGCAACATTGACTGTTGCTACAGCCGACATGACTAATTCCATTTTGGAAACTCCCAGCATGACTGATTCCATTGATATTTTGGAAACTCTATGTTCGCCGAGGCCATTTTTACCTAGCGAGGTAGGCCATGGCTCATTGATTAATATCCGACTTGTTGGTACCCAAGGGGAAAGCTATTGGTTCAACTGCCAATTCCCTCTTTCATCCTTTGGTGATTTGGAAAGCTGGGAAGATGAGGTGCTTCTAGAAGTAGAGTGATTTTTAGGAGAGATCGCCCCCACAATAGTTATGTCGCATTCGAATAGGATTCAGTGCCTTCATCTATGAGCGCTTCACGTTGTTCAGACCTTACGCAACTTTTTTGGATTGCCTGACCAAAAGGGGCGTTGCGGATTTTGAGTATGAATTGAATCGCTGACAGGAAGAACGACACGGGTTGACTCACT
>CAZLYS010000104.1:0-9587 GCA_964563415.1 uncultured Halomicronema sp. | reverse complement strand
GACAGAGCTACCAGGCGCGCATGGGGACGGAGAAAAACAACGTTATTGAAGGCGATGAAAATTATTTGCCTTATCCAGTGTTCATTTTGTTGGAAGAATCGCACCGATTTGCCCCCGCCCACGAACCGGCCCGCTGCAAACAAGTGCTACGCACCATTCTTAGTGAGGGGCGCAAGTTTGGCATGGGTGTCGGGTTGATTACCCAGCGTCCGGGCAAGTTGGACTCGGATGTCTTATCTCAGTGCATGAGCCAGTTCCTGATGCGGATTGTGAACCCCGTTGACCAAGAGAGTCTGAAATACGGGGTCGAAGCTGCGGGGCGGGATTTGCTGAAAGAACTGCCAGCGTTAACCAAAGGTCAGGTGATTATCTCGGGAGCGTGTGTGAATACGCCAGTGCTCTGCCAGGTCCGCAAGCGGCTGACCCAACATGGCGGTGAAACCATGGACGCGCCCCAAGATTGGCAAAAGTATTTTCAAAAGCATCGCCAGGCTAAACGCAAAATTGAGCAGGCCACGATGGCTCGCCCTCGGCCAGCAGAAACTGTGGGAGGCATCAGTATCGAGTAGCGACCTGTTGAGCCGACAAGTCGCTTGTGATGGCTGGGAGAAGTTTGTTCGCCAGCAGCGCGATCAGCAGGTCAGTTGACGGACCATCTCGTACACCGTCAGATTGGCATCGTTGGGATATGGCTCGGTCTTGCCTGTTTTGACAAAGCCTAAGCGATGGTAGAAAGCGATCGCTGCCTCGTTGTTAGAGGTGACTTCCAAATACAAGGACGAGGCTTGCTTTGCTGTTGCCCACTCAGCGATCGCCTCTACGAGTTGTTTACCGACTCCATAGTGGCGGTATGACGGCGCCACCCACATCGAGCGCAAATAGGCTCTGGCCGAGTTGTCGGAATCAATCATGCTCGACGAGATCGCTTGAGCCGTTTGGCCATCTAGCGCCAGGTAGGCGATCGCCTGTTCACTGGTCCACTGCGTTGCCCGACGTTGCCAATCATCAAGTGTAAGAAGTGCTTCCTGAGCATAGGTAGAACAAAAGGCCGCAGGTGCATCTTGCAATGCTCGCAACCGTACATCTCTAAACTTATCGGCTACGGCAGGGGTAATGGGTTGAACGGTCAGCATCCAAGTTTGTCCTCAGGTGTCCATCAGGACTTACCTTCCTTTATAAAGTAACGGCAGCAAGCTGAACGAGGGGCATTACGATGTATGGTCATTTGAGGTGGTACATATTTTGATTGGCACTCGAAGCGATCGCTCTGTCAGTTCCCCCAAATGAGCCATTACGAATGGGTGCTCGATGCCGCTCTCTTGTGCCATCTGAAAGGTTGCTACCTGTTGCCAAAGTCAGCCCTCTGCAAAGACATTGACGGATGATAACCGTGGCATAAATTGCCTGTTGGAAGCGATCCCCGTATAATCCATGAATTGAATCTGTTGAAAGTCTTAAGATTTAATTTCTGTTCCCTGGAAACTGTATGCGATTTCGATTGCCAAGGCCCTACACCATTCTCATTACCCGAACTGGCGAAACGCCGATTACTATTGACCTGCGGCCGCTGCCACTCATGCTGATGGGTCTACTTTTAGCGGCCGTGCCGGTTGTTTGGGTTGTCCAGTTAGTTGGGCAGAATGGGAAGCTGGCTGAAGAAAACGAAAATCTTACCGAGACTGCCAATGAAGTCTTATTAGAGCTGGAAACGCTGGACTCTGAGGTAGAAGATTTGCGAGAGCGTGCTGGATTGCCGGAAAAGACCTCTAGTGCTCGGCCGCAAGCCGATTCCCCACAAGGAGGGGTCGCCGGCACCGCAGATGCTGAAAGTTTGTTTGAGCTAGCTAAATCTCGGATGCCGCAAATCGACACCAAGCTAGAAGCTCAAGTGCGACCAGCGTTAGAAAGCACGTTGGCTGAGGAAGCCGCTCAAGCCGCTGCTTTGCCTAATGCCAAGCCGATCAGCGGTAAGTTGGAAGTCACTTCGGAGTTTGGCCTGCGACGTAACCCGTTTGGCGGCTCGCGTTTCGAAATGCATAACGGCATTGATTTTCGGGGGCCGACCGGGACCCCGATTTACGCGACTGCTGATGGCATTGTGGTCAAGGCTGAACGTTCGGGCGGCTACGGTAAGCATGTGGTCATCGACCATGGCTACAGTTACGAAACGGTATATGCCCATTTGTCGGCAATTGACGTGCAGGCGGGCGATCGCGTCAAGCGAGGCGATTTGATTGGCGCCCTGGGGTCGACGGGTCGCTCAACCGGTCCCCACTTGCACTACGAAGTACATCTCAACGGTAAACCCGTGAATCCCCGTTCTTACCTGGATTTGGAGGATGTCCTGGTGACGCAAGAATAATGATAGTTATCGACAAGAGATTGATGAAATCTGGAAAACTGTGACGATTGTAGAGCGGCAGGCCTGCTGTCGATGTCGTTAGTTGAGCCCTACTTAATACTGGATTGATAGTTTTCCAGCCTTGCCACTTTCGCAGAAGGTCAATCTGACGTAATTCTCATAACCTAATCGAAAGCAACTGCCCACCAGAGCCACTTTTGAGCAAGCCATAAGAACTCCCAAAACGGCTTCTTATCCAGGCTGACAATCTAGATCTCATCAGATATCCCATCTCATGACCATTTTGCCATCTTTTGAAAATCGGCCATCTTCAGAAATGGCGTCAGGGCCAGATCGACAATATGGCGATCGCGCTATTACCCAAGCTGCCTCCGAGCCATTGGAAAAATGGCCCAACCAAACCGATAACGCCTACACCATTCACCTAGAACATCCAGAATTCACCGCCCTGTGTCCCCGCTCGGGGTATCCCGACTTTGGCACCATCGTGGTAGATTATCAGCCCAATGATTGGGTGGTGGAACTCAAAGCTTTTAAGTTGTACATCAATGCCTTTCGCAATCAGCGCATTAGCCACGAAATGGTGACCAACGAGATCGCCGATCGCCTGTGGCAAGAACTGGCTCCGGTGGGATTACGGGTTATTGGCGACTTCACTCGTCGTGGTGGTGTCAAAACCGTTATTACGGTTGCTAAAGGAGACAGTTCTCTGTTTGCCCCTTATACACCTAACGTGCTTTAGGAGCGATGGGGCGACTCCATGCAGTAGCAGAATTTGTGTCAAGTGAGGACGCTCCAGCTGTAGTAGCGCCGGATTACTGGTATGAGGGTCGCTGTCCCAAAACTCAGCAACGATTGCGGCTGCCGCGCACGTCAGTAGCTGAAGCGATCGCCCACGGTCTGATGGAGCAACTCAGTGAGGATGAGCACTTTCAGCAAGAGGGCAAGATGCTCGGGGTGTTGTTAGTCGCCACCCCCACAGGACAAACAGCGGTACTGAAAGCCTTTTCCGGATTGCTACACGGGCAAGCGGAGGTACCTGGTTGGGTGCCGCCGATCCCCGGCCGGGCTCAAGTTTCGTTATTGGAGCTGCAGACTTTGCGACAGTTAGAGCACATGAAGCGTGACATAATACGGCTCCAGCAGATTCCAGAACGAGCTGCTTTTGCGGCCAAATCTCAAGTATTTACTGACCAATTACAAGCGCTATCAAAACAGCATCGACATCGCAAGCAAGAACGCGATCGCCTGCGCGACCAATATTCTCAAACTTTGACGGGCAGTGCGTTAGACGCAACCTTGACGGCTCTCGTGCGTCAAAGTCAGCATGAAGGGGGTGAAAAGCGACGCCTGAAGCGTGAACGAGATGAGACGCTAGCGCCGTTGCAGGCGGCGATCGCCCAAGCCGATACGCAAATTCGCGAGCTGAAACAGCGACGGAAATTCTTATCGCGTCAACTCCAGGCGCAAATGCACGCCGCTTATTCCCTGACCAATTTTGCGGGCGAAACCACCGCCATTCAAACACTCGGATCGACTGGATTGCCCACCGGCACCGGTGACTGTGCAGCGCCTAAGCTACTGCACTATGCCGCGACCCACGACCTTAAGCCCTTAGCCATGGCGGAGTTTTGGTGGGGACCGCCCCAGGGCGATAAGCAACCTGGCCAGTTTTACGGTGCCTGTGTCGAGCGGTGTCAGCCCATCATGGGCTTTTTACTGTCTGGCCTTACCCCGACCAACCCGCTGAGCAGCGTCTCCGACACACTGCCCTCTGTGCTGTACGAAGACGACGTGTTGTTAGTGGCGGATAAACCCAGTGGCTTGCTCTCAGTTCCCGGGCGCACCCAAGCGTTGCAAGATAGTGTGGTGAGCCGGTTGCGATGTCAGCGTTCTGATGTCCAATTTTTGGCGGCTGTCCATCGGTTAGATAAGGGAACGTCAGGTATTTTAGTCCTGGCTAAAACCGAGTTTGCCCATCGCCATCTCAACGAACAGTTTACGCAGCGTCAGATCAAGAAAGTCTACGAAGCGATTCTCAGTCGACCCGTTGAGCCCTCGCAAGGGACTATCGATTTACCACTGTGGCGCGACCCTGGCGATCGCCCCAAAACCACTGTCCATTACAAACATGGCAAGCCCTGCCTAACGGAATATCAGCTTCTGGAAATTAGCGATCGCCCCCGTATCCGCTTCATTCCTCACACCGGTCGCACCCACCAGCTTCGCGTCCATGCGGCTCATCCTCAAGGCCTCAATTCCGCCATCTTGGGGGACACTCTCTACGGTGCCAAAGACCAGACTTGTCGACTACATCTCCATGCCCATGACCTTCAGCTCGTTCATCCGACAACGGAACAAGCGATGGAATTTTCTTGCCCAGTGCCGTTTTAAGCCAGTCAATTAGATGGCAACGGTAAATACGACGGTAAAATTTAAGCCTGAAGTTTTATTCATTCTTACCAGAGGCGTCATGCGCTATCCCAGCCTGATCAACGTGGTCAAAGTTGAACATTTGATCTCAAGAGAAGGATTTGCTGAGCCTTACCATCGAGTCACCTTCAGCTTAGTTTCTGAAGGCATTCCAGCCAGTGACATGTCTGTTTGGGTGCATCCTGCTTTTCCAGAAGCAGAGCTGATAAAGGTTGCGCGGACCTTTCTTTGGAGCCGGCTGTTGGCCTTGTCTGAAGCGGCCAATGAAGACCGGTTCTCTGAAAATGAAATTCAGGCCCTTTGGGAACGGGTTGAACCCCAAAATTTTGCCGCAAATTAATGGATACCCTTTCTCGGTTGCTGTGCATTAGCAATGGTCATGGAGAGGATGCGATTGCCCTACGCATTCTCTCAGAGTTGCGATCGCGCCACCCCGATCTGAAGCTGTCAGCCTTACCTTTAGTAGGGGAAGGCGCATCGTTTCAAAAACAGCAAATTCCCCTCATTGCGGCGACGAAGACCCTACCTTCCGGTGGCTTTATTTACATGGATAGTCGCCAACTCGCCCGCGATCTTAAAGGCGGATTGGTGCAGTTGACGCTGGCGCAGCTCAAAGCTCTAAAGCTTTGGGCTCAGGAAGGAGGCGCTGTAATTGCTGTAGGGGATGTGATTCCGGCGGCGTTTGCCTGGTGGAGTGGATTACCCTATGCCGTGGTTGGTACGGCAAAATCAGCCTACTACCTCCGCGATGACCAAGGGCCACTGCCAGACCTCCCTTGGTATGCCGGGTGGGCGGGGTCAATGTATCTACCGTGGGAGCGCTGGCTCATGAGCCGCGATCGCTGTCGAACTGCGATTGTACGTGATGAACTGACCTGTACAGAACTACGGCAGCTCGGTGTTCCCCAAGTCTTTGCTGGCAACCCCATGATGGATGGATTGATGCCAACCGAGCCGATAGCAAAGTTGCCACCTCATGAGTCAGACGCTTTAACCGTCGTGCTACTGCCGGGCTCGCGATCGCCCGAAGCCTACGCTAACTGGCAACTGATGCTAACCGCGATGGACAGCGTGGTACAGCACTTTGCGCCGCGACAGGTTCAGTTTTTGGGCGCGATCGCGCCTGCCCTCGATTTAGCAGAGCTGCAGCAAGCTTTAATCGCAGCTAACTGGCAAGCAGCATCGGCTCAGCCCGATGATCTGGCTTTCGTTAAAGCAAATGGCCGCGTGATGCTGACCCAAACGGCCTATGCAGATTGTTTGCACGCGGCAGACGCCGCCATCGCAATGGCGGGTACCGCCACAGAGCAGTTTGTCGGATTGGGAAAACCAGCCTTCATCACGCCGGGGGCAGGTCCCCAGTTCACCCCGACCTTTGCCAAATTGCAGACTCGTTTACTGGGGCCATCAGTGATTTCAGTGCCCAGTCCTGAAGATGTGGGCGCTGAGATGGTGCTAGTTTTGGCAAACGGCGATCGCCTCAATCACATTCGCCAAAACGGCTTGCAACGCATGGGGTCACCTGGAGCCGCCGCGGCGATCGCAAAAATTCTATCTTCTCAACTGTCACTGCAAGGTTAGCTATCGGCGGATGATCCGCTTTTTACTACGTTCCCCATGCTCTAGGATATGGGGCCGGAAATGCAATCTGTGTGCTCTATTCAACCTGAGGGGGGTAAAGATGCGCCTCAGACCAGGGATCCTCTACAAAATAAGTATCGCCCCCCTGTTTTTGAAGATAGTTTGGACCGATGGGCACCTTGCCGTGCCCTCCAGGAATATCCAGCACATACGTAGGTTGGCACAGCCCAGAAATTTTGCCCCGTACGGCTCGCATTAGAGCTTGCCCTTCTTGAATAGTGGTGCGAAAGTGGCTGGTGCCTTTGGCCATATCTCCATGATGTAGGTAGTAGGGTTTGATCCGATTCCTCACCATGGTTCTAAAGAGTTTGGTCAGCGTTTCAGGATCATCATTAATCCCCTTAAGCAATACCGTTTGGCTTACTAACGGAATACCCGCATCGGCGAGGGTCGCGATCGCGTTACAAGCGGCTTCACTAAATTCCTTTGGGTGATTGGTATGAATGGCCACATAAACCGGCTTGCTCACCTTGAGAATCTGAGCCATTTCAGCATCCACTCGACCAGGGTCAACCACCGGCACCCGAGTATGAATGCGAATCACATCAACATGCTCAATTTGGTCGAGAGCCTGGATTACATGATTCAACTTTGACTTCGATAAGATCATGGGGTCGCCACCCGTCAGGATGACTTCCCAAATTTCGGAATGGCTACGAATGTAATCCAGTGCCGCATCTAATTCTTGAGGAGACAGCCCCTCGCCACCTTCACCGACAACTTCTCGGCGAAAACAAAACCGGCAATAGACCGGGCACACATGAATCGTTTTGAGTAAGACGCGATCCGGGTAACGATGAACGATGCCCTTGACTGGAGTGTGAGGGAAATCGCCAATGGGGTCAGCGAGTTCTTCTGGGCGAATATCCAATTCCCTAGAGTCAGGGATAAATTGTTGAGCGATCGGGTCATCCAAATCGCTAGGATCAATTAAATCCATCATGGCAGGGGTTACAGCCATCGAAAATTGTTTTGTCACCTGGTCAATAGCAGCTGCTTGCTCCGCAGAAACTAATTCGGAATCAACTAAACTTTGACCTGTGCGCGCTGTGCCGTGGTGCATGGGATTTCCAGGGTTACAGAATCTTGATGTTTTGTTAAATTTCCAGGTTGTCAATGCAACACTGCTACCAAATTCTAAAACTTGGCAATCAGGTTGATGATCATCTAGTTTGACACCCTACTTGGGGTACTGAAAACCTGTATTTAAAATGCCATGGTTGACCGATGTGAAACAGTCAGTAAGGGCTCTTTATGATAGTATAGCCTTGATTTTCGCGAGTGCTAGTATCAGCCTCCAGGCTCTATCTTTGAACAAAAGAATTCGCGTTCATTAGTCTCTGGCTTTTTGTTGTGTTTGCAACGTGTGATTTCTTTTTGAATAAACTTATATTTTGAAATCGTCTAGATATCGATATTGATTTAGTGGAATTATTTAGATTGTTGAATCTTGAATTTTCAGGAATAGTTACTAATCCGAGATTGAAATTGTTTAGTTCTAGACTTCGTATTTTTGTGGTTTTTTGTAAGCCTTAAAGCTGATTCTTATGATTTCTCCTAGAGGCTTTTTGGGGAATGTTGGTGATACTTCTGTTTGTTTAGGGGCCTGATTCTCGTGTCGAAACTTGTATCTATCCACTCTTATCGAGGAGGGACAGGTAAGTCTAATACCACTGCTAACCTCGCGGCAACTTTAGCGAAGTATGGCAAGCGAGTTGCGGTGATTGATACCGATATTCAGTCTCCCGGTATTCACGTGCTGTTTGGATTCCAAGAAGATCAGATCACAGCTACATTGAACGACTATCTGTGGGGACGACGCTCCATTAGTGACATCGCTTACAATGTCACAAGGGCTCTAGGAGCCCTTGCAAATAAGGGCGGACAAGTGTTTCTAGTGCCTAGCAGTACCCGAGCCGAAGACATTGCCCGAGTATTGCGAGAAGGATACGACATTGAATATTTGAGTAAAGGTCTCCAGGCCCTGATTAATGAGTTGGACCTTGACTACTTATTAGTTGATACTCACCCTGGGCTGAACGAAGAAACGCTGTTGTCAATTTCAGTTTCAGATGTGTTGTTTTTGATTTTGCGTCCCGATGCGCAAGATTATCAAGGCACCGCTGTGACGGTGGATGTTGCGAGAAAACTAAGAGTCCCGGCTTTATTTATGGTGGTGAACAAAGTCCCTCAGTTTTTTGACCTAGATGAGCTTAAGACTAAAATTGAAGCAACTTATGATGCCAAGGTGGTTGGAGTTCTACCCCACTCTGATGAAATGATGGTGCTTGCCAGTAATGGATTGTTTGTGGTTGATTATCCTGAGGATCCTGTTAGTAAGACTTTTGATGAAATGGTTCGGCAACATCTGATTTGAGCTGCACAGAGAGATAGCGAAGAATGGCTTACCATCGCAACTTGGTTGATTGCGAGGAGAGCACTGATAGCTGTGGCAGATTTTCTCTTTCATATAGGAAGTTAGTGGTCGGATCCGTTAACAGACTTGCTACTCCCCACTTTTAGGATTTGAGGACATCTCTCAAGCTTAATTCACGGGGAGAGACTTGGAAGCGCAGAGTGGCAATTTTGATCACCTTATGGTCGACTATATTTTGGGTTGAGCCATGATTGCCAATGGGCTGGGCTTTGTAACCTGCCTTGATCAGGACGCGCTTCTCACTATCAATCGCCGCAATAAACAATCAAATCAATTTCGACATCGCCAAAGCCTGCCAAAGCGGTGACGCCGACGGTCGTGCGGCTAGGCAACTTGCCCGCTGCACAGTAGCTGGCATAAATCTCATTCACCGTCTCGTAATATCGAAAATCAGTTACAAAGATGCGTGCCATAACCACCCGGTCAAAGCGAGTTTGTGCATGCTCAAGCACTCTTTTCAGATTTTCCATGACCTGTCGAGTTTGGTCAGCGATCGGCCCTTTCTTTATCTCACCAGATTTTGGATCTTCGGATAGTTGTCCCGTAACGAATAAAAAATCCCCAGCTCTCACAGCATGAGAGTAGGGGGCCACTGGCGGCAGAATATTATCTGGTAAGGTTATATGTTCTAGCATGTGGATCCTTATTTATAGAACGTAAAGTGGCTTCTAGATGTTACAGAGCCGTGTGTTAGATGAAATACCTCAATATTGC
>CAZLYS010000103.1:0-9597 GCA_964563415.1 uncultured Halomicronema sp. | reverse complement strand
TCCCTATTCCCCTCAAGCAAACGAGATGTACTTGACCAAAATGCACAGGGCTATATACGCCCAAGATCTGTTTTTTTGATGCCTTCTCTACTTTCTCTCGATTGCGCTTTAAAACAGATGTCAATCTCACTTCTGTTGTTTATTGCCCCTGCAGGTCGGGATCGCGATCGCTATGAAAACTTCACTACAAACCCTCCTTCAAACGTTGGAACCCAATGGCTTGGCTTTAGGCAGCTATGGACGAGCCGTGCGATCGCTGCAGTTAGTTTTGACCGAGTTGCAATTCTACAGGGGTGCTACCGACGGCTATTTTGGCGAGGAGACAGCGATCGCCCTGCAACGTCTCCAGCGAGACTTTAACCTCGCAGAAACCGGTGAGTTGAATACAGCAACCTGGTACGCGCTGACGTTTTGGGTGTTACCTCAGAGGCGATCGGCCCATCCAACTACAGAGTCATCTCTCCAGCAACCGATAGCCAATTCCAGACCATGGCATACCCAAAACGGTTATTAGCGGTGGTCAAAAACTGCACCGTCAATAACCAGTCCACTGGCGTAGGGAAGCCTGGATGGGCAACCCTAGCCATAGCAGAAGGCGGAATGCGGAGGTCGGAATGCGGAATGGAAATGCCTACCAGAAAGGGGTTCCAACAATCCAGGGCGACCTGAGAAAACTGCGGCTTGCTATAAACCACATATTTCGCAATCGACCACTGCTAAACCAGCCGCTTTCACCCCGTATTGGAACAACTGCATTCAGCGGTACTCAGGCATTTTGCCTTGAACGCAACCTACTTCAAAAGAGGAACCACGAAGACGATGCAGGCTCCTAAGAAAAATAGACTCCCTAAGATGCTAGGAATATCGCCGCTCCGCAGGCTCGATAGGGTGTAGAAGCTCGCTGAGGCGATGAATAACCCCCATCCCCATAGTTGAAGTTGTCGTTCTCGTTCAGGTTTCAGACTCATAACAGTTGTGGTTGACTGGGTACGGGAGCAAAGCTGTTGGATGGAGCCGTAGCGGCAGCTAAAACGAGAATATCTTGCTCCCAGCACCACTGGAGTATCTGCCAACAAATTGACAAGTCGTGGTGGCGACGCCACCGCTGCACCAAATCTAAGATGGTCTGGCCCGGAGTCACAAGTCTGAGCAAAGTGGCAAGCTCGACGTTTCCCAAGTAGGCGACTGGACTCTCTAAACTCGGGTGATGAAGCGCTGGAATAAGCTGAATCGTATTGTCCTGAATTACTGGGGTGGTACTCAGTTGGGTCGAGGGAGACAGCGCAATGCGATCGCTTAATTCAAACAGGCGGGTGTTTTGCGGCCAAGGATCAGGTTGAGCCATCGCTGGAGGCTGCGATCGCTGCTGCCAAAAAGGACTGGGCGGATAGACATTTTGCGCGGCATAAAAATACGCCGCCGCCGCTTTGGAACGGGTAACCGTCTCCTGCAGCTTATGGCGATAAAAGGAGTCGACCGCTTCAGTTTTTTCGGGCTGCGTTAATAAGGTGTGAGTTGCAATACTGCCTTGAAAGGCCGATAGCAATGCCATCTGCACCCCTTGCGCCGATAACGGATCAATCGCAAACGCCGCATCGCCCACCTTAAGCCAATCCTGGCCAATGGGGTTGGGGGCGAGATAAAAAGAGGCATCGCAGACCCGCACTGATTCGGTCAGATACCCTTCCAGACAGTTCTTTAACAAAGGCGATTGAGCGAGTAAAGAGCGATACCAGGCGGTGCGCTGACGGGGGCGAGCCGCCGCATACCGCTGGGTATCCAAAAACACGGCAGCATTAAAAGTGCCATCGGGCAAAGCCGCACCCCAAAACCATTCATTCGCTCCTGCTTCGACAAACGACTCGCCGGGCTGAAAGGCGGTTTCCTGCCAATAGCCATAGAGCGCCAATGTCGTAACCGCATGCTGTTCTAAATTGCGACCAAAGGCACTGTGTTTGCCGGTCGCGTTGATCAAAAATTGGGCTTGGATGGTTGTTTTCCCTTCGGACGTTCGGACAGGCAGCGTCCATTGGTTTGATCCTAAATGTTGGGGACGTCCCGCCGCCGCTGGTTGCAATAGCCTGACTCCAGCGGCTTGGGCAACCTCTAGCAAGAGCTGATCGAATCGCCCCCGATCAACTAGAAATCCAGGTTCTGGGTCATAGGGTTTCTCAAAGGGCAGATGGGTTGACCAGCGAATGAACGCCGACTGGGGACGATAAAATCCTGCTGATTCGACAATCTGACGCAGATCCAACAGATCCAGCACCGGCAAAATCGAAGGTGGCCAGGATTCCCCAATGTGAGCACGGGGGAAGGGGGCTTTTTCGACCAAGCAGACTTGATGACCGAGTTGAGCCAATTGGCGGGCGATCGCCGCCCCCGCTGGACCGCCCCCCACGACACAGATTTCGGTCACCAACTCGGGTTTCATGACACCGTCGAGGTGACCGGAGCACTGGCGAAATACTCAGGTCGCCGCTCAAGCAAATGAACGTAGGTGCGCAGGCAAAAGTGCAGCCAGCCGCGAATATAGTCACAGGCCGGGCGACCGCGATGAATTACCTCATGGTGACAGCCGCCGCCGCAGAGATAACGCGCCCAACAGCTTTTGCAGGGCTCTTGCCGATCAACCTGCCGAGCGGCTAGCCACTGATTTTGGATGTCGCGGTTGAGCCCGTTATCTAAATCGCCCATCCATCCAGCTTCATCGTTGACAAACCGGTGACAGGCCCACAGATTGCCATCCGCCGAAACCCCCATATAACCGGCCCCTGCACCACAGGGATAAGGTCGATGGGTACCCCGGTGAATCTGCTGTAGCGCCATCGTCAGGTTAGAGAAGGGGTAACGTTTCCCGGCTAAGGTTTGCCGTTCAAACTCTTCACCACACTCAATCATCTGCTGCAGCATGATATCTAGATCAGCGGTGTCCATCTCGGCTTTGCCGGTTGGTGAACTCAGCATCGGCGAAAAGCCCACACTGTGAAAGCCCAGATTAATCAAGTCCTGTAGGGTTTCTCGCAGGTTCAAGTTTTGCGGCGTCACCGTCACGCGGGCAGACACTGACATCTGGCGAGATCGCGATAATAGAGGCTCCAGGTTTGCCATAATTCGGTCGAAGCTGCCCCCGCCCCCTTTGAAGGGGCGTAGGCGATCGTGGGTGGCCCCCACGCCATCCAGACTGACCGTCACGGCAAAGCCATAGCGTTCAAAGAAGTCGACATCAGCCGCTGTTAGCAAGGTGCCATTGGTGGTAATGCCAAACCCGACTTTTACCTGTTGCTCTTGGGCGATCGCCATCGCCAGTTCCGTGGCTTTATAGATCAGCGGACGATTGATGAGCGGCTCTCCTCCCATAAAGGAAAGATTGACGCGATCGCCGGGTTGAGTGTCTTCAAACAGCCGCTCAACAGAGGCTTGTGCCACCTCCCAGGACATACTCTTGGCGACATCGCCAAACTCTCCGGCCTGGGCATAACAGTAAGTACAGCCCAAATTGCATTTTTGGGCGATCGCCAGAGAGAGCGCCCGCAACGGCGGATTCTTCAGCGGGTCGAGGTCGCCCATGAAGTTCGAAGTCTCGGACGTCAACCCAGCGGTCGCCATGAGTGAATTTACCTGGGGCTCCGCCAAGCCGGCAAATTCAGAGACCAGCTCTGGAGCGACGGCATAGACTTGAGACCCATCGGCCACTAAGGCATGCGTGCCATAGTCAGTCTCAAAAAAGTGGATTTGCGGTTGGCGAGGGGCCGACTGTTCATACAAAGTTTGCACGTTTACAGCCGCTGTCGCAGAAGCAGTCTTCATCTGTTTAGCCCTCGTTCAAGTAGTCAAGCAGATTGTGGCCAGCCCATTGCTGGCCCATGGCAATCACGTCATCAAAGAAAGGAATGCCAATGCCCTGACGAGCGAAGGTTTCTCCTTTTTCTTGCAGGTAGGTCATCTGGTCACGGGCACAACTCGCCGTCGCCCCTGCGGCCCGAAATTCCCCTTGAGGGATCGCGGCATAGGTTTGTTGCACATTTACCAAAATTTCTCGGTAATGCTCCAGGGCCTCAGTCGTTTCTGCAAAAGTGCCCACTCGCAACTGGCGCAAATAGGTATTAGTTGCGCCAAATGGCAGGTACTTGTCTAACACCCGCTGGACATCTAACAGGGTTTTATAGTGCCCCATGCCGTCAGCATCAATTTTGGCGGCGAGCTCATACAAATGCTGCGGATATTCGGGCTGTTGGAGGGTGTTGACCAATTGGGCATAGGCACCGTCGATGTAGCCACTGGGTCGCTCTACCGCAACTAAATCCGCCAAGACTTCAGGAGTCAAGCCGCGTAGAGCCGTGCTTCTAACGCCTCGATGAGCCGGACCTAATTCGTTAGGCCGAGGAATCTTGGGGGCAAGTTTAATGCTGGAATTCTCGACAGGCGCTATAAAACCTTCTGATTGTAACGACCACAGTAATTGATGAGCCCAGCGATAGTGGGTCATTTCACCCACGCTAATCATCAGCAGGGTACGACGAACGAAGCTCAAATCTTCAGCTAACGAGGGGAACTGTTCCTGCTCTGCTGTGACTTCTTCAGCATGGCGCACGGAAAAATACGCATAAAGATATTCCAGAGACAGGGTTAATTCCAGGGGAATCAAGTGTTCTCGCAAGATGTAGGCCAAGTCTTCGGGACTGGTATTACTCTCGGTGCTGGGCACCTCGGAAACCGGCGTGAACTGTGTTTCCAGCATGGAAGTTGACAGATTTTCTAACACAAAAATTCCTCAGAAATAAACGTCAATAGACTTATGCAATGGCATCTGACTTTGGCTTCTTCATCTCGACTTTTGGTAGGTGAGATTAACGTCCTCAAAAGTTAGAAGATATGCTGCCAGAAGTCAGCCCTACCTCGGTTCCTGATATGAGAATGACCCGCGAAAAAGCTAAGAAAAGCTATCGCTTCAACAGTGAGTGTTGAAGTGATGATGTGACACATCAGTTAAACGATCGCGAGTCTAATTAAGCTCTCGGTGATCTACCTTTGAGTCTTGCGAATCGGGGTCGGGAGGCGTATATGTTTCGCCAATTTCACGACTTTCTAGCGCAAAATTCAACTCGGTCCAGCGCTTGTTAATTTCGTGGTTGTCCATCTGATATTGACGGAGCTTGCGATAAGAATTCGGCGCAAACACACGCCCCGTCTCTTCGCGATCGCTGCGAAGCCAATCTAACCGCAAGTTGGCATCTTCTGATTCCAACAACTCTTCTTCAGTTTTTGCCGGTACCTCAGCAAACACAATATCAGGCCGGTTAGAAGCCCAATACATACAGGCGCAGTCGCGCATGTCGTGCTGCCAAGGTGAACACAGGCTCTGCACCAACTCTCCCGGCTGATACACCTCATTGAGGGTGCCGGTTTTGGGATCCACAAATTGCCGTCGCCAACCATTGAGGGTAATTGTGGGATGTTGCCCATCCTCAAGGGTGAGATCTCGCCGGATGAGCGTGAGACCAACGTGACCCGGGCTCAGGCTCCGGACGATACGCCAAACGGCCATCCCATCCATCGGAATCCGCTCGCCTTTGGAGTTGCGATCATAGAGGGCGATGGTTTTGTCCGCTTGTTCCAGCGTGTCGATAAACCACTCGCCCTGACGCAGTTCGCGACCCTGGGGGCTATGAAAAACGGCCAGCAGCGCGATCGCCGTTGGATTCGACTGATGCAGATCTGGATCGCATTCATCCTCGACTGACACCAAACGCGCCCCATACAAATTGGGCATTTCGGGGTCTAGTTCGCGGTGCTCACGGCCCGCAAAGTTGAAGACCAAGCCGGGAAAAAATCGCCGATCCAGATTGCGGATATCGATGCCGAGGCCAGGAAAACAGTTGCCCACTTCATCTTCTAAGCGACTGGCCGCCGGGTTGCCAGCAGCTTGGTAGGCCAAACGAGCCGTCAGATTACGGGGAAAGATTTTGGGTTGATTGGGCTTCATGATTGCATCTCCGGGGCAGGCGTAACGGGCGACTGGGCGGTAGATTCAGCGTTACCTTCTTGTTGTTCTAGGAAGGTCAGATAGTTCATCAAGGTCTGGTACTGCCGTCGGGTAAGCGACAGCGGTTCCCGATCAGAATCCCGCATGTAAGGAGGCATTCTCATGTCATGCAAAGTGTCTCGGAACACCCTGGGATCCCGAAAATCTGGGTGTGAGTCGGCGGCAGGCTCAACGGGCAATTGTTTGAAGCTGCCAAAGGGCGGGCGAATCATTTGCCGGACGCGATCGCCTCGCATCTTGAGAAAGGTAATTAAGTAGTCGAGGCTGGTAAATGAGCCGTGGGCGTGGGCGCTCATATCGGTATATGGCAAGCGACTCTGCCCGCCGTGGGGGCGATCGCTCAACCCATCGTCCAGAACGTCAGCTGATAATCGAGATAGCGGCTTGTCAGCTGATGTCATGCCTTCGCGCCCGATATGGGGCGGACTCTGCCAATTATCCACGGGGGCGCGTTTCAGGTTCTCCCGAATCAGGTAATCCCGAGAAGCATCGAGATTCAGCAGATTGGTCGTCTCAAAAATGCGCTTAAACAGATCGTGAATCTCTAGAGCGGTGAGTTCCGCAGTTTTTTCAGTAATTTCTACGGGAGCCAGTTCGCGATCGGCCAGCTCATCCGCCATGGAGAAGAAGGGGCGGCGATCAGGCGCATAATCAGGAGGCGCCACAAACGCCCGGGTCGATGCGGTAAAGCGCTGTCCTTTGACCGTCAGTTCAGCATAGAGAACGATTTCACAGGTGTCATCGACGGTACCCCAGCAAATGCTCTCACCGACATTCGCCCCGTCATAACTGTCCGACGGCTGCGGATCATCTGCCATGCCGCTATCCATGATGTATTCCGACCAGGGCGTATTCGGATTCAAAATCCGATTGGCTTCAGGCACAATCTCATGCATTCGCGCCGCGATCGAGGCGTAAGGCAATTGGCGACCAGGCTCTAGCGGCGAAACTGCCCCCATCGTGGCCTCAGCCGAGCCATAAACTTCTCCTTTGGCTGGAGTAAACCGCACGCGCACACAGCTTAAGTCCTGTCCCAGGGACTCACTAGCAACGGGACGGATAAGCTGCACATGCCCTAAGGAAATTGGCGCATCCTCATACACCAACGGCTCCCGCTCGGGAAACGAGGGACTGACGGCTAAAAGATTATGCTTTGCATAGTCGTTGCCGCGAATCGTGAGTCTGGCCCCAAAACTACAAGCCGGGTCTTTGACTCGTCGTGATGCTTTGGTGTTGGCAGCATGGGCGCGAATGAGCAGATGTTTCTCTAAAGAAATCCCCAAACCGGCCAACAAATCTAGGGTTACCGGAACTTGCTGTTGCCCTTCACCAGCCACCAGAATATCGGCCCACAATTCAAAAAATGGGGCCACCGGACGAATTTTGCCGTCATCTTTAAAGCGGATTTCTTGGGGCAGATAAGCTTCTAAGGAACCATCGGGTCGTACCCGAAAGGTTACCTGGGGACGAATGATCGTTTGACAAGCACTATGGGCTCGCGAATCTTCCTCCCAAGAGTAGGCTTCTAGTGGAATATCTGAATTACCCAGACGGGCCATCGCCATCGGCGGCAGGAAATAAATTTCCAACAAGGTGACTTTCTTCATATGAGTTGAGCCTCAGATTTACCTTGATTGAGTGTTCAGTTTCAGAGAACGTTATCGAAGAAATCGATAACAGGATGAATAGCGTATTCAGCTATACAATCCGGCTGCAGAACTCGTGTGTGGCCATCTCAAATAGTTAGGCTGCACCTTGAAAATTTCTGTTGCGATTCTACACGAATTTTCTAGAAAACTTAATATTTTCTTCGTATTAAAATCACTTAAACCCGTATCTATGCTTACTCCTAATCGCCTAACCTCCTATAGGTAGGGGATTTCAGGAATTTAAAGATTTTTCAAACAAATATGAAGACTGACAACCTTTGAACTTGCGCCGACACATGTTTGAAACAGTTATGCCGAGTTAAAAAGATCACCTAAACTCGCGGATGAACATCTCTTAAGGTTTGTTTTACTGCAGTGTTAAAAGCAATACAAACATGTATAGATGAAGTTTCAAAGCCTCCATCTATACAATTGCTGTTTGAATGAATAACGCCCTCAAATTGTTCATAAAAGACCTTTTGGACATTTTTGACTACTAAGTACTCGGAGTTAGTGTCTGTTCAATTTTGACCTTGGTGGGCGTTTATACACACGGAAAAGAGACTGACCGTTCAAACAAATCTATGCAACCTATTGACCATCGCGATATTGATGAAGGCTGCTACTGCGATGGGTGATTTATGTATCGCAGAGTATCGGAGTCTGAGTTTACACTGCGGCATCAAACTCTTGAATGAACTCGGAGTTTCAGTAATCTAGAGCACCTTAAATCAACTGCGGCTTGCGATCGTAGCCACAGTCATCATTTCGCAATTGAATCCTTTCAACGAAGGAAAAATCTCCCCGAATCTGCGGTGTGAAGGTAGGCGCAATTATGCTGATTTCTAAGCGCTGCTGGAGTTGATTGATGACGTGCCTTAACGGGTCACAAGCGGCAATCGAATTTCAAACTTTGTTCCCTGATGCAGCTCAGAGTGCACGTCAATCGTGCCCTGATGATGTTTCACCACAATTTGATGGGCAATGGAAAGCCCCAGCCCCGTCCCTTTATTCACGGGTTTCGTCGTAAAGTGGTCAAAAATCTGAGCTTGAATTTCGGCTGGCATCCCAATGCCATTATCCCCGATATAGATAACGGCGGACTGCTGGTCAGCACTCAGTTCGGTACTAATGAAAATTTGGTTTGGCTGGGCTTGAATCTTGTCAAAGCTGCGGCCTTGATTGCCTTCTTCCAAAGCATCAATGGCATTGGCCAATAGATTCATAAAAACCTGATTGATCTGACCTGGAAAACACTCCACCTCACGGTCACAGTTGTAAGTTTTTACCACCTCAATCTCAGGCCGGTCTTCCGTAGCTTTGAGCCGATGCTTCAAGATCATCAACGTGCTCTCTATCCCGTCGTGCAAATTGTAGGGCAGCTTGCGATCGCTATCCGCGTGAGAAAAATTGCGGAGGCTGCGGCTGATGGCGCGAATCCGATCTGTGCCTTCTTTCATGGATAACAGAAGTTTGGGCAGATCTTCACGAATGTAGGCTAAATCGATCGCTTCAATGTGACAACGAATGTCGTCTCCAGGATCAGGCAAACACTGTTGATAAAGGGCTAGCAGTTCCAAAATGTCTTGAACATAGTTTTGGGCCGGACTCAAGTTACCCGCAATAAAGCCCAGAGGATTGTTAATTTCGTGGGCAACCCCAGCCACTAACCCGCCCAGTGCCGAAAATTTTTCCTGTTGGATGAGCTGTAGTTGAGATTGTTGCAGCGTTTCGAGCGCGGTGGTCAATTCTTGGGTGCGGACTGCCACTTGTTGTTCCAAGGACTGAGTCAACTGCCGCAGCTTTAGATGGGTACTCACTCGGGCCAGCACCTCAGCTTCTTGAAACGGCTTGGTAACATAGTCGACCGCGCCCAGATCAAATGCCTGCACCTTGCTATCA
>CAZLYS010000102.1:0-9616 GCA_964563415.1 uncultured Halomicronema sp. | reverse complement strand
GGTTACCCTGATCCACTGCGGAACGACAGAGAAGATTTAGAGAGTGGCGCAACCACGCTAAACCCCAAAGTTCTATTAACAGGCTGACATCAAAAAGGCTACCTCCCTCAATGGAAAGTAGCCTTGTGCAATATAGAGATCAGAACTGAACCTCAAATGCCAGTCACACCGTGTGACCCAGCAAATTTAGATTAGCCGCCGATGCTTTCACCCACTGCACAGGTTAAATCACCACCACTCTGCTGACCATTGCCAGTATTACCGCTGCCAGCAGTAGTGCCTCGGCAAATTAAGACCGGTTGCTCTTGAGTTGTCACATTAGTGTATACAATGCCGCCAAATCCTTTCAAAGAAGCTGCTTTGGGAACACCGTAAAACTCAGCTTCTTGACCAGTAACGGCGACTGCACCATCTTCTGCAGTGGTGTCAGCTGGGTCATCTGTATAGGAATAATTGTCGGTACCTCCAGGCACAGCGACGTCCATCTGAGAGACGTTGGTAGCATATGTCAGTTCTTCGAGGTAATAGGCTTGCTGACCCCGCATGACTGCACCAACGTAGTTCGCTGCTTCTGATTCACGGGCGCGGTTGGCCTGGTTTAGGAAGGAAGGCAAGGCAATGGCGGCCAAGATGCCAATGATGATAATTACCACTAGTAGTTCGATCAGGGTAAAACCACCTTGCTCTTTCTTCTCGCGTAGGTGCTTGAGCAGATTATAGGTAAAGCTCATTTTCATGATTAGTTGTTCTCCTTGAGAAGCCAATAGGCGAATGTGCTGTGTCTAGCTCCATAATGGCTATGCTACCCGTGGCGTTTTGATTTCATATCATCCAGATCAATATTTTTGAGTAATTTCTGCTGATTCCAGAGATTCTCACTAGATTGAGTAGGCTCTTGGTGGCTTTAGCGAGGGGACAAAATCGGGATTTCCGTAAAATCACCAGTAATCGCTGTGACTTGAGGTTATCTGTTACTTTTCTGTAAAGAACTGATGATGGATAGGTGTGTATTTCTGCCGATGGGTTGTGATTGTCATTGTCTGTCAGCATGAAGACATTGATGTACTGGTGGCTTTTTCTGTAGGCAAAGATAGTGAGGTCAACAGGGAGGGAAACAAGTTTCGCCCTTTCCTTGATCGGCTGAGGCACAGCAGAATTGGGAATTTAAAACCCGCAGGTTATTGACGAATGACGAGCTCTTGCGACATCAGAAAAGAATCTTTTACGGGCGATTGTCCTTCGGTGTGATTTGCCCCAACGCAGGTTTCACCATCGGTAGTAAACGCTAGCGGATAGTCTAGACTAAACGGATCTGCCGTTTCTCCATGAGCGCGAAATGCTGCACCACGCACAATGGTGTAGTGCTTAATGAACTTGCCGAATTGCTGCACTGCGAACTCTGTCGGCGAGTCGGTGCGGGCAAACATCCTTAAATGAGCGGGACAGATCGGATGCCAGGTGTCTCCTAAGAGCACGCCGTCACGACCATCGAGATGTGCTGGGTCGTACCAAAAGTCAAACTGGTCAATGCGTCCAGAAATTGAGAGAACTGTAGGGTCATTCAGCATATAAGCCAGTGCTGCTGCGGAACGATAGTCAGTTGTGAGCAGCAACGGCTGTGCTGAAACAGTCGCGGCTTCGCGTTGGAGCCACTCTGCAGTGGCTTGCCAGCCGTAGATCATGCGCGTGTCATCGTCGCCTGTATCGGCAATTAGTGCTGATATGGGCATGAAGGTAAAGTGAAACACCAGTAAGGCGGCAACCAAGAGACCCAACCCCACCGTCGTATTGAGTAAGCGACGATCGCGCACCTCGGAAAGCCGTTGCGCACTCAAGAAGTGCCCCGCCATCAAGGGAAATAGCAGGGGATAGGCCAAAATATTCCAGTAGTAGAGCACCGGAGCCCGCAGGGAAAGTACGGCTAGTAGGAGAGATGACGTAGCCAAGAGTGTCAATGCAACCCGTTGATAGGTGCCTCCAAAGGCGGATGTGAATTCTTGCTGAGCCGCTTGCAGGGTGAGCCATCCGTGAATTGGGCCAAAAATGAGAATGCTCAGCAACCCAAACCCAATGGGGCCAAACCAATTTATCGTGGGTGATTCAGTCTGGATGCTGCGCCCTAGGTAAAACTGGAATGAGTACCAGTCGTGCTGCGAATTCCACCAGAAGACGGGGGCCATCACCAGTAGCGCTAGCGCGATCGCTCCATACAGATGCCCATTCCAGAGCAGCGATCGCCAGCGGGCCTGAGAGGCGATCGTGACCAGAAAACCGAGACCCAAAAATAAAGCTACATACTTACAAAGACCTGCGAGACCAATGAGTAGCCCTGTGCCATAAAGCCAGCTATAGGAGGCAGGGCGATCGCCACTGAGAAATCGGATGAAGCAATAGCTGGCTGCCGTCCCAAACCATACGAGCCAGTGGTCATGCCAGGCCATTGCTAAAAACAAAAAGAACAACGGTGAGGTCAGCACCAGCAATACCGTCAGCCAAAAGGCATTGCGCCCCTGTCGACCATAAAGCTGGTGACAGATCACCCAATACAGCCAGAACAACAAGCTTGTTGTGATGAGGTTTGGGAGCCGCAGGACAAAGTGCGATCGCCCCAAGAATGCCGCAAATACTCCTTGGACCCAAGCATGAAACGGCGGATGATCAAAATATGACCAATCGAGATGTTGTCCCCAGAGCCAGTAGTAAGCCTCATCTGGATTGGGAAAGGCTCCCAGCCAGAAAATGAGCCGCAGGCCCAGCAACATCATCAGAACCGGCCAGTAGCGACGTAGGACAAAGGAATGCATAGCGTGATGAACTGGTGGGATGCTGCCTCAGGCAATTTCGCCAAATGCGTTGCCCAAGATCAATAGGCGCAAACGCTCTGGGGCGAATTCTGCACGGCACTGACTGCGGAGCCATAGCACTCCCGCCCTTGGCAGTGGTCATCAATAAATCTATACCGGATGCCTGGTCTGACCTGACTCAATTTGGGTGGTTAAGGGCGATCGCTAAGGCGTTGCAGTGAAATCCGTGCGGCCTCTGCCACTTGGGGATGGGCATCTTTTTCTAAAAATCGCAGGGCTGATTCGGTCTTCGGAGAGGGGAGTCGGCCTAATGCTTCGGCTAAGCGCTGACGCACCAGCCAGTCTTCGGCTTGGGCAAAGTCCAAAATCTGGTCGACTGCCTGGGTATCCCCGACTTCGCCAATAGCAGCGATCGCCGCCTGCTGAATGACCACCTCTTTACTGCGCAGCGCTTCTACTAAAACATCATGAGCGCGGGGGTCCTTGAGGTTACCTAATGAAACTGCGGCACTAAACCGCACGAGCCAATCGGTGTCTTCATAAAAGGCGCGTACCAGTGTTTCAAAAGCGCGAGGATCTTCTAAATAACCTAAGGCCCCTGCCGCATCAGCCCGAATGCCATAGTCAGGGTCAGTTTCGACTAACTTGACCAAAATATCGAACGTTTTGGCATCTGGCTTGAGCCCCATGGCAAACACAGCCATTGACCGCACTTGCAAATTGGCATCGTAAATCACTTTGCGCACGAGGGGAGCCGCTTTGGGCGCATCCACATCACGCAGCATTGCCAGTGCCAACATTCGATCTTTGGAACTTTCGCTTTCTAATTGATTTGAAATTTGATCTAGATCTACAGCAGCCATAGTCAACCCCTGTATACATAAATTTACATTTATGTTGCTATCATAACCTTTTTGCTTCAATGGCAGCGGCGCTAGCGCCATGCCCAGAGGGGTGGCAGGGGCCAACCCTTGGTTGATATTCCTTTTCTTAGCCTTGAGGCTAGATGTTGCTGGAACTTAGTGACTAGACGAAAGCTTGGCTGAGCAGGCATGAGGCTATTAGCTTGATCGCAAATTTGCCAATTTGTTAGAAGCCCAACGCAGCACCCCGATCGCTAGCGCCCCCGCCATCAAGATGCCAATAGCCGGTTGAAATATCGGTGTCCATAGGCTGTACCAGATTTCTAGTCCCAGGTTGACGTTGAGGCTGCGCCCGACTACAGCGGTGGCAAACCAACCAAAGCTAGCCAATACGAAAAACAGGTTGGCTACGAGAAGCCAGTTCAGGCCGTTCAGCACGCGGTCCCACATAGTTGCTCGATCACTCCTAAACTCTTAATAAAGACGGCCATCGGCTTGATTGCGAATTGTATCTCACCTGAGTTGGTTTTCTGAGTGTTGCGGGGCTGAGGGAACGGCAATTGAAGCGGCCACGTCCACCTAATCATGACGTCGTTTCCTTAATCCAGGAATTTGAGGTTCCCTTTAAGAACACTGACACTACGTAATGATATGTGTCTAGGCGTAAAAAAATGTAATGAAAACCCTCGTCGAAACCCCTTACTGTAACGGTTATGGCGTTAAATTTTCTTTGAGAACCTGTCACCAAATTTTTGTCTGAATACACACTGGACTATTTAGCATGAGCAGTAACCTAGCAAGTCAGCTTCGAGAAGGCACCAAAAAAGCCCACACGATGGCAGAAAATGTCGGATTTGTCCGGTGCTTTTTGCGCGGCGTGGTGGAAAAGAATTCCTATCGCAAACTCGTTGCTAACTTCTACTTTGCTTACACCGCAATGGAAGAAGAGTTAGAGCGCCACCAGGATCATCCTGTGGTGTCTAAGATTTACTTCCCGCAGCTGCATCGTAAGCAAAGCCTAGAAGAAGACCTGCAATACTATTACGGCGTGAACTGGCGTGATCAAATCAGCACGTCTTCCGCTGGTCAAAAGTATGTTGATCGCATTCGCGAAGTTTCTAATACTCAGCCCGAATTGCTGATTGGTCATTCCTACACCCGCTATCTGGGTGACCTCTCGGGTGGCCAAATCCTTAAGGGCATTGCGCAACGCGCAATGAATCTCTCTGAGGGTGAGGGCACCGCGTTTTATGAGTTCGATGAGATCGACGATGAAAAAGCGTTCAAGGCCGTCTATCGTCAATCTCTAGATGAGATTGAGGTGAGTGAAGCACTGGCCCATGACATCGTAGAAGAAGCTAATGACGCCTTTGGTGTGAACATGGAAATGTTCCAAGAGTTAGAAGGTAATTTGGTTAAGGCGATCGGCCAAATGCTGTTCAATACGTTGACGAGCCGTCGTCGTCGCGGCAGCACTGAATTGGCAACTGCTGAATAATCGTCAGCCCCTCTCAAAAGACTTAATCAAGCAGGGCGGCAGAGGTGTCGCCCTGTTTTTTGGGTTTTAAGCGGCTTCCCCACATCCTTAATGTGGCCGATGGCAAATGTCTGACGCTTGATGTCGATTACTCATCTGCATTCTGCAAAATTTCCACGGTACCAACGCGCCCATCGATGCGGATGAGTTGCCCATCGTGAAACTGTTGGGTGGCCTGGGCGATATTCATCACTGCAGGGATTTGGTACTCGCGCGCCACGATCGCACCATGGGATAACCGGCCTCCTACTTCTGCCACTAGCCCAGCGGCTTGGGCTAAGACCGCTGCCCAACCGGCATCTGTATATGGCACCACGAGAATTGTGTTGGGCGCTAACTTTTCCGATCGCTGTAGTGAGGTCAGTACCTTTACCGGACCTTGTACTTGCCCTGCACTGGCCCCAATGCCCTGCAAAACTCCTGAGCGCAGGGGCGGGACACTGGCCGTAGTGGCTGGGTTGGGCGGTGGATTATGGCCATAAACTACGAAAGGTACTGATGCATAGTCTTGGTATTGGGCAAATTGCGATCGCTGCTCTGCCACCTGAGCTTGCATTGATTGATGAGTCGCGAGCCCTGCTTTGAGCTCGTCATAAGTTAGGAAGAAAGCATCGCCTGTGTGGTCGATCAGGGTTTGAGCGATCGCGGCTTGTTCTAGTGCCAATAGACTCCAGCGCAACTCTGCCAGCAGCCGCAAATAGACTTCGGCGACCCGCCCTTTGAGATTGAGGCGCTGTTGCACCTGGCGAGATCGCCATCCAGTCATTGCCTGAACCGCTGATGTTACGGGTTCCTCGGCCTTGGTTGGCGGTGGCTGCAGCAAAAACTGCAGGAAAAGATCGCGCACTGGCTGCGGGTCTTCATACCAAGTTGGCACGGCAATGTCGGTGCCCACCTCGCTGAGATAGCCATAGCGTTGAACAATCGCCGCTAGTTGCTGGTTCACCACCGTCCCATCAGGCGTATCTATGAGGTGCTCCCAGACTTTCGAGGGGGCCGCCGGGTCAGCGATCGCTTGCAGTTTTGTGACCAGGGCGGGGAATTGTTGTCGGGTCGATCGCGCTAGCGTTTGTACCGCCTGAGTCGACGCGACTTCTGGCTGCTGACTCTGATCAAGAGCCGTTTCGGGCAGCTTGAACACCGCGCGGCGCAGGGCAAATCCCAACGGTGCCAAGATGTTGTAGTAAGTTGCCTTTTGCAATTCGCTCAAAACGAGTTCTACGCGGTCAAACAATTCATCGATCGATAAATCTGTTGCTGGACGTTGCTGTAAATGGGTCAAAGTTGGGATGAAAGAGTCGCGATCATCTCGCTCAAAGTCTTGTTGAAGCCGCGATTCGCGCCTTAACAGACGCCATAGACCGGGCAAACTTCTCAGGGTGCTAGCGATCGGCGGTTTGCTAAATTTGGCCCCCAGAGTAAGGAATTCCAGGCTTTCTGGTGGTAAACCCATCCGCCGAAAGATATTGCCCAGTAGTGTCGCGTTGAAATAAGCACGGGCGTAGTGCAACGTGGCAGTGGCTTCAAAATCTAGTCCCTCAGCGCGCGGTCCCAGCACAATGGTGAAAATTTGCCCCCACACACCGCAGGTCAGCGGACGATTAATCGACCAGGTCAGAGGACGAATCACCCCCGGAATCACCTCTGCCGCAATTTTGCGCGTCCAGATGGGCGTCAGCGTGGTGATGGGCCGGGCCTGCAGCAGCCAAAGTTGAGAGCCGTCGTAGCTCCATTCAATATCTTGGGGGATGCCGTGGTAATAGCGTTCTAAATGACGCACCAGGGTGGCTACCTGTTGGATTAGCGCAGGCGGCAGGGGGTCGCCGTCATCAGTTGACGGAGCCACTGCGATGCAGGCCAAGTCTGCCGGGGAATGTTCTGTGAGGGCGGTCTCAGGCACCTCAATCCGATACTGCTTTGGAGTCACCTGACCAGACACCACTTGATCGGCCCCTCCGGCCAAGGCCTCCAATAGGACTGCGTTTCCTTGATCCACCGGGTCGCGGCTAAACGCTACGCCAGAAACCAGCCCATTTACTTGCTGTTGCACCAGTAAGGCTAGCCCCCCGCGATCGGCCAGCCCCCGATCGCGGCGATACTGCTGCGCCCCCTCCCGGTTGTAAGCAGCTCGACACTGCTCAATCGCGGTTGCCAACTCGTTTGGACCTTGGATATTAGCGATTGACTCGTACTGTCCAGCACCAGATGTTTCCAGCCCGTCTTCATCCAGGGCCGACGATCGCACGATCCAAGGATGCTGCCAGGGATTGGAGTCGATCTTTTCTAGCTGTTGAATCAGCGATCGCGCTGAGGCTCCTACGGGCAGTATCCAACCCATGGGCACGGCATAGCCCGCTTGCTTAAGTTGCGCTAAAGTCGCTGCCTTTTGCCCCATTTGGGCGATCTGAGGTTTATCGTTCAGTGAGCCAATCACATCTCGACCTCGGAGGTATTGAAACATCTTACGAGAACTGTCTTGGGGTGGGCGGGCCGACAGCGCCAAATCATCCGGCATCTGCTGGTAAATCCAGGCGATCAGCAAACTTAGCATTGCTGCCGCGACGATGGCCGTTGGCTCATCAGGGCGACGAATTGCCTCCAGAAGGGGTATGAGGGCCAAAACTCCTAAACGAGCGAGTTGTCGCCGCCGCACAACGGTAAATAACGCCCCAGATAACCCAAAAATCGTCGCGGCGATTACCCAGTCATGGGCCACATAGCCCCAAACCACATTGGTTGTGCCTGCTCCACGCCCTAGGATAAATCGTCCTAAGACCAGGGCAACCAGAGCAACAATTTCCCATGTCGCAATTCCCGGAAACAGCGATCGCGCCAGCCATACCACCGCGATGCCTTTTAACGCTTCGGATAAGACGGCGAGCAGGCCAATCTTTGTCCCGCCGTGATAAAAAGCGGCCGAGACGCTAATGTTGCCCGTGCCCAGGGTTGCCAAGCGCTTCTGGGTCAGTCCCTGCACTAACCAGTTAATGATGGGCAACCCGCCAATGCCAAACGCGATCGCACACAACATTCCAACCGCCACAGGTGTAGACAGCGTCATTTCCTCAAGGCTTCACTAGTCGCAACCACCACCGATAAGGTATCGCAATCATGCCATTCTCAGCCGTAATCCGATTGCCTGCTATCCACTCGTACCCGCTGGGGCATTCTGGACCATAGCCTCGCCCAAGACTGGGGTGTGGCGATAGTGTGTGCAGAGAAATCTATGCCTATTCAATGCCACCGATTGACAGCAAAAATGAGGCATAAATGGAGATGGTGAGTGCCGACAAAGCATCCTTGGTATTGGGCGATTACAGAGTGCCAGCAGGGGCCAGACTATGATTTTCGTGCGACCTTTGCCCCTCAAGATGCACTGCAGTTAACGACTTTAGTACAGCGTTATTTGCCGAAAGGCTTTGTGCGCCATGAAGCGAATACTGCCGAAATTCAGTATTTGGATATTGACACTCACAACAAATTACAGGCCCAGCAGCGAGATGCAGATGTCCGTATTTGGTTTTCTGCCACCATCGCAGTCCTTGGTTCCGAACTCTCGATTTATTACGAACTGGGTGGTGCCCAGGACTATGGCGAAACCAGTCTGGTTAAAGCCTTAGCCCAAGCGACTGAACTAACCCTATGCCAGTGGCGAGTTTGTTATGGCGGTGACGGGTATGCCGGAGGTGAAGCCGCTCAGGGGAATGATGCTACGAGCTTGCTAGCCTATCTAAACGGCAATCGGCAGAGTTTAAAGAGGCAGTAGCAGCAATGACGTTGGCCCAAATTGCCCAACAAATGGAACAGCTTGTGAATGCTGAGACAGCGGTGGTGGCGATCGCCGAGGATGCGGGCCATACCATTGTTTATGAAGCTGCTGTCGGTAAACATGCGGCGTTTATTCAAGGGAAGCGCAGCCAAACTGCGACTTCGGGGCTATGTGGTGCAGTGCTAGAGTCAGGTCAAGCGGCCCTGGTTTGCCAGCCGCAGACCGATGTCCGCATTCGCCAAGACCTCGCCGAGCAATTGGGAATTATCACCGCTTTGGCGGTACCCATCAAACGAGATGGCGCTCTCATTGGTGCGCTGATGGCCCTTAATCGCCTCGATGGGTCTCTCTTTACGGATACAGAAGAGCATAGATTGATGGAATATGCCCAAACCATCGCCCGAGAAATTTAATCTCCGCAGGTAAGACAACATCGCAGATCCATGGTCGTTGAGGCCCTGCCAGTCATCATCAAAGCGCCCGTCTGGGGATGCTGAGGCAACAATGGTGACGCGATATCTCTGGAACTCGGTGCAGTTGTGAATGGTGGCATTGTCAATACGGAGTTGGTCCAGGGACGAGGCATTGCAGGCGTTGCTGATTTTGGGTATGAATTGAATCACTGGCTAGAAGAATAATATGG
>CAZLYS010000101.1:7014-9696 GCA_964563415.1 uncultured Halomicronema sp. | reverse complement strand
ACTATGCGCAACAGGTTGCCATTCGCGAATTGCAGCCGGGGGAAACGGTGACGCTGGTGGGCTCGGTGTCGCGATCTAGCTGCTTTAGCAGTCCCAAAAATCCGAACCTGACGATTCAAGAGCTGGTGCTCAAAGACCCCACTGGACAGATTCGCCTCACTAAGTTTTGGCCAGGGAAGCGGTTTCGTAATGCCGGGTGGCAGCAGGGACAAAAGCGCAAATATCCCACTGGGGCGATTGTAGCGGCATCCGGTTTGGTGAAAAAGAACAAGTACGGTATTACCCTCGACAGTCCCGATTTAGAGGTGTTGGATGGGCCAGATGGCGATCCGGAGTCCCTGACGGTGGGGCGGATTGTGCCCGTGTATCCGCTGACGGAGGGGGTGGGGGCCGCGTTAGTGCGGCGAGCTATGGCATCGGCCTTGCCTGCAGCCATTGACCTTATCGATCCTTTACCCGAGGCAATTCGGCAAGCGTACGGATTGGTGCAGTTGCCCGTCGCGATCGCCCACATCCACTTTCCTAAAGACGAAGAAGGTTTGCAGGAAGCCCGTCACCGTCTGGTCTTTGACGAATTCTTTTACCTACAGCTAGGACTGCTGCGGCGACGGCAGGAACGGCGGCAACAGGCCACATCGGTCATTTTGCCACCGACCGGAGCGCTGATCGATCAGTTCTACGAAAACCTGCCCTTTGCCTTTACCGGGGCGCAGCAGCGGGTAGTGAACGAGATTTTGACTGACATTCAGGAACCGACGCCGATGAATCGGCTGGTCCAGGGGGATGTGGGTTCCGGGAAGACGGTGGTGGCGGTGGTGGCGATTTTAGCCGCGATTCAAGCGGGCTATCAGGCGGCACTGATGGCCCCGACCGAAGTTTTGGCAGAGCAGCATTATCGCAAGCTGGTGGGCTGGTTCAACGCGCTGAATTTGCCAGTGGAGCTGCTGACGGGCTCAACGCGTACGGCAAAGCGTAAACAAATCCACAGCGAACTGTTGACCGGAGAACTGCCGCTGTTGGTAGGCACCCACGCGCTGATTGAAGATCCAGTGCAGTTTCAGCGATTGGGCTTAGTGGCGATCGATGAGCAACATCGGTTTGGCGTGCAGCAGCGAGCCCGGCTCCAGCGTAAGGGCGACAATCCCCATGTGCTGACTCTAACAGCAACGCCGATTCCCCGAACGTTGGCGCTGACCCTGCATGGCGATTTGGAAGTGAGCCAGATCGATGAATTGCCCCCCGGTCGCAAAGCGATTAAAACCACCCTGCTACGGGGCCGCGATCGCAACCATGCCTATGACCTGATCCGTCGCGAAATTGCCCAGGGCCGCCAAGTTTATATCGTGCTGCCCTTAGTGGAAGAGTCGGAAAAGCTAGATTTGCGATCGGCGATCGAGGAGCATCAGCGTCTACAAGAGGTCATCTTTCCCGAGTTCAAAGTGGGTCTCCTGCACGGGCGCATGTCCTCTGCTGAAAAGGATGAGGCCATCAGTCAGTTCCGCGACGGCCATACCCAGATTCTGGTTTCCACGACGGTGGTGGAAGTGGGGGTGGATGTACCAAATGCCACGGTGATGCTGATCGAACATGCCGAACGGTTTGGTCTGTCCCAACTGCACCAGCTCCGGGGACGAGTCGGGCGAGGGGCCGCCCAATCCTTTTGCCTGCTGATGAGCAGTACTCGCAACGACTTGGCCCTGCAGCGGCTCAAAGTGCTAGAAGACTCTCAGGACGGCTTCTTCATCTCGGAAATGGATATGCGCTTTCGCGGGCCGGGAGAAGTGCTCGGGACTCGTCAGTCGGGCCTGCCAGACTTTGCTCTCGCTAGTCTCGTTGCGGATCAAGATGCCCTCTCCATTGCGCGCAAAGCTGCCGAATCCTTGATTAACGATGACCCAGAACTCACCCAATTCATTATCCTGCGAAAGGAGCTGAAACGACGGTATGAAAAGCTCATGGGTGGCGCAATTTTGACCTGAACCAAGATCGTCGCGGGGGCGATCACCTTCAACCCAAAACCCTCTTATCAGCGCCTTTGTTTTACGGTCTATTAACAACTCTACCGGCGGACAAAAAGTCAGTACAGTCGATGCGAAATCGCAGATCGTAAACTTGTGTAAAAGCTTGCCTAAAGGAACCGCCCAGACCGAGGCCTGGGCGGAGTGTGGTGTGAGGAGTGAACGGAAACTTACGTCTCCGATACACCTTATTGTAAGTGTGACACTTGCATTTCCGCCACTCCTATCCTTGCCAAAATTAATGTTTCTTTGGCTAAAGATAAAAGAGACGTTAAGGGGATGACCCTGTAGCAATGGGAACCAGCATTTCACCCATAAAGGTTAAGTTTTTACCGATTCCGATTTGGGGTGGTCATCTCAAATGATGATGCATTCAAGAGACTGTCACGTCGCTTTACTTACCCATGCCCAACTGTTGAGCTTTTTGATAAACCTTGCCCTCAGTCAATAGAGATGGGGCCACGACAACTTCAACCTGTTGCATTTCTTTGAGGTTTTTAGCGCCTAAGGTGCCCATGCTGGTTTGCAATGCACCGAGCAGGTTGTGAGTCCCGTCATCCAATTGCGCTGGGCCTTTCAAAATCTGCTCTAGGGTGCCAGTACTGCCCACCCGAATGCGAGTGCCGCGCGGCAAGACTGGACTGGGGGTTGCCATGCCCCAGTG
>CAZLYS010000101.1:0-7003 GCA_964563415.1 uncultured Halomicronema sp. | reverse complement strand
TCGGCCAGGGGCTTCTTTAGACCGAGCAATCGGAGAACCAATCATGACGGCATCCGCCCCCACGGCAATGCACTTACAAATGTCGCCGCCGGTGACAATACCGCCATCCGCAATCACCGGAATGTAATTGCCTGTTTCCCGTTGAAAATCGTCCCGTGCAGCAGCACAGTCAGACACTGCTGTTGCTTGCGGCACGCCGACGCCCAAGACGCCGCGAGAAGTACAAGCTGCGCCAGGACCAATGCCGACAAGAACGCCCGCTGCTCCAGCTTTCATCAAATTGAGAGCGACGTCGTAAGTGACACAGTTACCCAAAATTACCGGCATGGGCATGTCTTGGCAGAATTGAGCTAAATCAAGCGGCGTAATCGATTCAGGTGATAGGTGTGCGGTTGAAACTACTGTCGCTTGCACAAACATGAGGTCAGCACCGGCTTCGGCGATCACCTGACCGAACTTCGCCGCTCCCGCAGGGGTAGAACTGACTGCGGCAATGCCTCCTTGAGCTTTAATCGCCGCAATGCGTTGCTTAATCAGTTCGGGACGAATCGGCTCAGCATAGAGCTTTTGCATTAGGGTGACAAATTCTTCTTTGCCGACCGCCGCAATTTGCTCCAATATCGGTTCTGGGTCGTCATAGCGGGTTTGAATCCCCTCTAAGTTGATCACGCCGAGGGCACCCAATTGCGACAGTTTGGCAGCAATATTGACGTCCACCACTCCATCCATGGCACTAGCAATAATGGGGATTTCGCGCTCGATCCCCCCCAACTCCCAGCGAGTATCAGCCAATTGAGGGTCTAATGTCCGATTTCCTGGTACTAAAGCAATCTCATCAAAACCATATGCGCGACGAACGGTTTTTCCTCGACCTAGTTGAATCTCCACGGCTCTCTCCATCCCAGAAGTCATTCAGACAGGCTAACATTTTGTTGCCCGATTTAGCCCATCAGCCATTGGTATCACTACTTTGAGGCATCACGGTGGAGCCTGCTGAGGTCGGCTGAAATCGTTCTAGTAAAAATCAGCTATTAGAGCCCTTTTCTAAAACATCTATGCTGGCTTTTGAGAGGACTGATCAGAAATGTAAAGACGTTGGTTAACGCAATTACTGGGTTAAGAATTAGCTGCGGGGCGATCGCGATTAGCTGGCTGATGCCACAAGTCGTGCGACGGTCGCTAACCCTTGCCTAATCCTTCTGAAAAGAACCAGCAAAGGATCAGCGACCCCCTGACATCGGTAGACTAGTGGGGGCTAAGTGGTCTCAGTCTAGGTTGTGGCTGCCACATTCCTCTACAGATTAAGGAGCTTCCTCAGTGAACCTGTCTTCGTTAGGTTTCTTTCGTAGTTTAAGGACTCGCAACCGTCAATTTGCGGTGATTGGTTTAGGGCGGTTTGGCCGTGCAGTGTGCATGACGCTCAATTCACTGGGCTACGAAGTGCTGGGTATCGACCAATCTGAGCAAAGTGTGACCCAAGCCCTCAAAGATGAAATTGCGGCCCACGCTGTACAACTAGACTCGACGCAACGGTTGGCTTTAGAAGAGGCGGGAATCCCTGATTTTGATACGGTGATTGTGGCGATCGGTAACTACGTTGAGGAAAGTGTGATCACAACCCTGAATGTGAAGGAATTGGGGGTCAATTATGTGGTGGCTAAAGCCTCCAGCGAAATCCACGGGAAGCTGCTGCACCGCGTCGGTGCTGATCAAGTGGTTTTCCCAGAACACGAAATGGGATGCAATCTTGCCCGTGCCATTACCCGGCCTGGCATTTTAGATCGATTTGAGCTGGATCCTGATAACAGCATTGTGGAATTGCGGGTACCGGCGGCCTTTGATCAACATACGATCGCAGATCTGGATCTTCGCAACAAATATGGCGTGACGCTGTTAGCGCTCACACTACCGGACAATGACGAAAAGTTTGAAGTCAACCCCAGTCCAGTCACGCGGCTGCACCAGGGGGCAGTAATGGTGGTGGTGGGTAGCAACCGTGGTCTCGAAAGATTACCCCTTGAGGCAGATGTCAAAGAATAGTTGGCGCGTCATTGGTCTGATTAGCGGCACGTCGGTCGACGGCATTGATGGTGTCGTGGCGTCGATTAGGGGTGAAGGTTATGACTTACAGGTCGAGGTCTTAGGAGGACAGACCTTTGACTATCCGCCGTCGCTCCGTCAACAAGCTCTGGCTGTGGGTGCCGGAGCTGCAATCTCGATGGTCGAACTCGCAGAACTGGATGAAGCGATCGCGCACCAATTTGCCCAAGCGGCCCAAGTTCTCATCGCTCAGTATGGGCCAGTGGACCTGATCGGCTCTCATGGCCAGACGGTTTTTCATCGTCCGCGAACAACCGGGCAGCGATCGTCTCCACAGCTAGCCTATAGCCTCCAGTTGGGACGTGGCGATCTCATTGCTGCGTTAACCCAGTGCCCGACAGTCAGTAATTTCCGCCAGGCCGATATCGCTGCTGGTGGCGAGGGAGCCCCGCTTGTTCCCCCGGTGGATCTAGCTTTGCTCAGTCACCCTTATCGCACCCGCTGCATTCAAAACATTGGGGGGATCGGTAACGTGGCCCTGCTACCCCGTTGGCCGGCTCCGCGTCAGTTGCCCCCTAAGGTTTTGGGGTGGGATACAGGCCCTGGCAATAGCTTGCTTGACTTGGCTGTAGAACAGTTTTCGAACGGCCAACAAACATACGATCACAATGGAGCTTGGGCAGCCCAAGGGACCCCACACCAGTCCCTTGTGGGCCATTGGTTGGAGCATCCCTACTTTGCTCAACTGCCGCCCAAGTCGACTGGCCGAGAACTCTTTGGCCAGGATTTTTTGCAACAGTGTCTTACTGACGCGACTGCTTACTCTCTTGTCCCTGCGGATGTGTTAGCCAGCTTGACAGAGCTCACTGCATTGTCGATTGCCCAAAGCTACAAGACTTTTCTGCCCCGATTGCCTGACGAAGTTTTGCTCTGCGGCGGTGGTAGCCACAATCACTATTTGATCGACCGGCTACGCGCTCATTTGCCAACAGTCATCATTCAAACCACCACTGCTGCCGGGGTGCCGGCTGATTTGAAAGAAGCGCTGGCCTTTGCTGTTTTAGCCTATTGGCGACAACAAGAGTTTCCAGGTAATTTGCCAAGTGTGACAGGGGCATATGACACCGTGCAGCTGGGTGATGTGCACTACCCAGTGACCGCTCATGATGCCCCCTAGCGGTCATTGATCTTTAGGCCGTGGTTTGGATTTGTCCTTCGTCACCGTTCTCGGTGTAGAGCACATTGAAGTGAAGAAAGAGGATTGCGTTGACTAACTTTATGGCAATTTGACGAGAGACGCAGTAGCTACTAGGACGGATAGTCGCTACTATTTTTGTCAGGTTAATTTGTGCAGCACAACCAGACAATGTGTTTTGGACGAGTGCGATCGCAAATAGCCAGTCATCGGCATTATCAGAGAACTCGGTGTGAATCACACATTTTTAATTGAGCCTGGTCGCTGGACTCTCCAGGGTAACTGGTTAGAGCGTGATAAGCCGCCGATGGCATTACGAGGGGGCATCTTAATTGCTTGGGGGCGTGGCAATTGGTTCACCATGGTCATGAAATTCACCTTCCCAAATAACGATCATGATGAAATCGCACTGCAGTACAAAGGGCGGCTTGCCGGTGGCGAACGCCAATACACCTTTGTGTTGCAACATAGCGAGTTGGGCCGAGTTGAAGGCGAGGGGTGGGTCGCTCCAGAGTCAGTAGTGCAGAGATATTGGTGTCTGGGCGATCGTCAACGGCGAACTGGCTTTGAAACACTCTATCAAGTTGATGAGCAACACTATCATCTCTCAAGCGGTATTATGGCGGGTCATTACCTCACAACAGCGATTGAGGCTAACCTAGAAAGGCAATAATCGATAGGGAGAGTTGGACATTGGGTACCTTTAAGCTACTTGATACAAATCAGTAGGTCACGTGCAATTAGGCTTGTGGTTTGGATGCTGAAAGATATGCCTTGTCTGTCATCAAGTACGATATATCTACTTACTCATGGCATAGGTTGCAATAGTTTCAAAATAACTTCTCATGCCCGCATAGATACCTGCATTATGGTGTTGGGGCGCTGCACTCAAAGATAGGACTGAGATGGCTGATTAATTTGTTTTTCAGATGATGTGGCAAAGGGGTTATCAATCTGAAGTGACTTACTAGGTAAGCGCGCAAGTCTCAGAACTTCCTTCTCGCAACTGAGTGTTTTCCGGATACTTTGGTCACTATGGTGAATCTATTGGCCACTCATTTTACGATTTTTATGCTTACGCCTTAAACCATGCCAGATCCCAACATCGGCCAAAAACTTGCTAATCGCTACGAGCTGATGGAACTCGTAGGGCAAGGGGCTATGGGTAAGGTTTATCGTGCTGAAGACACTCTGCTAGGGGGGGTGATTGTTGCCGTCAAATTTCTATCACAAACCCTACTGACGAATAAGATGCGCGATCGCTTTGTGCAAGAAGCGACCACCTGTGCACAACTGGGACAAAACAGTATCCATGTGGTGCGTGTCACCGACTATGGGGTCAGTGATGAAGATATTCCCTTTTATGTTATGGAATATCTTCAAGGCGAAAGCCTCAGCATCTTAATTAGTCAAAATTCCTTACCACTACCCCGGTTTTTAGGGATTATTCGGCAAGTTTGTTTAGGACTCAAGTCGGCCCATGATGGTATTCGAGTCCGTGGGTACCAACAGCCCGTTCCCATCATTCACCGCGACATTAAACCTAGCAACATTTTGGTTACCCAAGATGCCACCTTAGGAGAACTTGCGAAAATTCTTGATTTTGGTATCGCTAAGCTGATGCAGGCTGATAGCGAACAAACCAGTTCCTTTATGGGAACATTGGCCTATGCCTCGCCAGAGCAAATGGAAGGCAAAGAGCTGGATAATCGTTCCGATATTTACAGCTTAGGCATTTTAATGTATCAAATGCTAACGGGGCATCTACCTTTACGGGCCGCCAGCCATACTTTTGGTGGTTGGTATAAGGTGCATCATACTGAGCCGCCAACTCCAATGGCTCAATCAGCACCTGATGCTAACATTCCAGTCCATTTAGAAAATTTAGTGATGAGCTGCCTGGAAAAACAGGTAGACAAACGACCACAAAATATTGTCGCCGTGCTTAAGGCCCTTGAGCCTCTTGAACAACGATATGGGTCCGGGTTTCGCATGGGACAGCGGATTGGGGCTACCCTATCACGAGTGCCGATTGCTCCGAAACCGAAGCGGGAAAAACCCTCTGGAGTACCGCCAGAGGCCTTGTCTACCACTGAGAGCGACATTTGTCGCTTTACGTCTTGGCCACCCAATAAACCCATTGCTGAAATTGTTTTTCCACATATCCTTCAGAGCAGCAAAGGATCTGTGTCAACTCTGTGGGTCATGATGCCTCCCCACGAAATTGTCAAACGGCTCCAAAGCACCCGCTACAACACGTTTATTTGCACCATGTCTCCTCATCCGATGGCGCTCTGGCTAACCGTGCTTTACAGCTCTAAACATGGGCCGCGATGGTTGCCGTGCTTCCTGGACCTGAAAACTCGTTCAGGCCAGGAGATTGCCTTTCACTTAGGTCAAAATGGAGAGTATAAAGTACTCTACTTTTCCACTGAGGAGCCACAAAAATGTGCCCACGTAGTCACGTGTAGTATTGCCGACCCACAGCGAAAAATGCTGCAAAGTTGGGTCATGTCAGCGCGCACTCATCCCTCCGTCGGAAGTGCTAACTTCAGCAAGAAAATGCTACGTGATGAACTCAACAATAATCTTAAAGAAAAGGTCTTACAACACTTAGAGTCGCTATATCTCGATACGAATTAGCTAGACTCTTTGGCTTGGTGCTCCAGTTAAGAAACGGTTCAAAGATGCATCTTAACGGTAATGGGGGATAAGTTTAATCTTGCTTCGGAAAATACAAAACCGGGTGCCAGCTATGGCGCAGAATCTCACGCGTGAGACTGGGGACTGACCAGCGCAATAATCCGCCAATACCCCGGGAAGACGTCGCGATCGCACCAATATCGTAGCGGTCAGCGGCCCGTAAAATTTCGGTCAACGGGTCACCCTCAATTACCAGAGTTTCAACCTTCAGGTTCAGTGCCCGTAACCCCTCTGCAGCCTTCTCCAATTGTTCTTGAGCAGTTTGCATAGGGTGGTCGCCCCGCAATTCTCGGCGAATGTTGTCGTCAACGACCCAGATTAGCCAGTATTGATGTTCGTCAGGCGGAGGACTTTTCTGAATGCGAGTTTTGAGGGTTTCTAAAAATTCTGTAGAACCGGCGGTACCGTCATAAGGAATCAGCAAGTATCGGAACAAATTTCGGCAGCGGATTGATAATTCCTCAATCGTAAACGTGGAAACTAACTGTGGCCGCATAATCATCATCGGCACTGGTGTTTGCTCAACCAAGTTCATGGTTGTGCTGCCAAACAGCTTTTCCGACAGAATGTTGCGGGTGGGCATGCCTAAAAAAAGCACCTCGCAGCCCGTCAACTCTACCTTTTGCAAAATATTGCTGCTGGCTTTGCCGCCACTCACAATCACCTTGATATCAACGCCTGCAGGAGCCTCTTGGATGACGTTACTTAGGTGCGCCTGGGTAGCAGCGATCTCATCTTCATCTACTCTAGGGACGCTACGATCAGTTTCGATTGAGACATTGTGAAAAAAGGTAATCTGCGTAAAACCGCTCTCCGCCAGGCTGGCAGCGGTGTATCCCAAACGATCAAGGCCATCTTGTAAGTCGGTGCTAATCAGGGCTTTCTGAAACATCAAAAGGCTACTCCACAGAGCGCTAGCGTCCCTATCATGATGCATTTAAGCGCCAGCATCAATGCGAGATTAATAGAAGAGTAACAACACCCTGGACCTTTGTACTGCCGCAGGGGTGACGTCAGTTCGACGGCTTAAAAGATCGCCTCAGGAAGAGCAGGCAAGCCTTTGAC
>CAZLYS010000100.1:0-9701 GCA_964563415.1 uncultured Halomicronema sp. | reverse complement strand
CTACCGCGAGCATAAAGCTGACTGTATCGCCATGAGTGGCCTTCTGTTGAAATCCACGGCCTTCATGAACGACAACTTGGCAACCTTTAACGAAGAGGGCATTAGCGTTCCTGTCATTCTCGGAGGAGCGGCTCTGACGCCAAAATTCGTGCACGAAGATTGTCAAAAAACCTATCAGGGCAGAGTGGTCTACGGTAAGGATGCCTTCGCCGACCTGCATTTCATGGACAAATTGATGCCCGCTAAAGCCCAGGAAAATTGGGACGATTTCCAAGGCTTTTTGGATGAGGTCACAGAGGAGACAACAGGGAATGGGGAACAGGAAATCGATGCTAGGGAACAGGGAGCTGCCGACACCACCTCTCCCCATCTCCCCATCCCCCCATCCCCGCTCGACACCCGTCGCTCTGAAGCTGTCGATATCGATATTCCCCGTCCCACGCCACCGTTCTGGGGCACCAAGATTCTCAATCCGGCAGACATTCCTCTAGAGGAGGTGCTCTGGTATTTGGATTTACAAGCGCTGTTTGTGGGGCAGTGGCAGTTCCGCAAGACAAAAGAGCAGTCTAGGGAGGAGTACGATGCCTTTTTACAGGAAACCGTACAGCCGCTTCTGACCCATTGGCGAGAACGGATTCTGACCGAAAAGCTGCTGCATCCGCAAATTGTTTACGGCTACTTTCCGTGTTTGGCAGAAGAGAATTCGCTGCATGTCTATGATCCGCGCGTCATTGATGAATTCGACGTACGGGCGCACGACCATGCGCCCCTCCCAGATCCGATCGCGACCTTCACCTTCCCCCGACAAAAATCGCTGCGACGGCTTTGCATTGCCGACTTCTTCTTGCCGAAGGAGAGCGCGAAACCGGGGCAGTTTGACGTATTCCCCATGCAGGCAGTGACCGTTGGTGAAATCGCGACGGAATTTGCCCAAAAACTCTTCCAGGCCGACCAGTACACTGATTACCTCTACTACTACGGGTTGTCAGTGCAAACAGCCGAGGCCATGGCGGAGTGGTGCCACGCCCGCATTCGCCGCGAGCTGGGCTATGGTGATCTAGAGCCAGACACGATCCGCGAGGTACTGCAACAGCGCTATCAGGGGTCACGGTACAGCTTCGGCTACCCAGCTTGTCCCCATATTCCGGATCAATATAAGCAGCTTGATTTATTGCAGACCGATCGCATCGGCATGAGGATGGACGAGAGTGAACAGCTCTATCCTGAGCAATCGACGACGGCGATCGTCACTTATCACCCCGTGGCAAAATATTTCAGCGCTTAGTTAGCGTCACGGAACGATTCCTGATTTTCAGCTCGCCCTCAGAAGAGTCGCTTAAAATCCAGTCAAGTTTGTTTTGGCTCAGAGGAGAGGTCAGGTGAAACTCTCAGATTACATCAGCCTAGTGTGCTTCATATTGGCTCTCGTGATTCTCTGGCAGTTTCGCGGCATTTTGTTATTGGTATTTGCAGCGATCGTCCTGTCTATCGCGCTGAACAGCCTGGTGCGGCGCATCGTCCGGCGATTTCAAGTGCGGCGCTCCCGAGCGGTCCTCATGGCGATGGGCATTGTTCTGATCGTCATGACTCTCTTTTCGGTGTTGGTTTTGCCGCTGTTTGCCAATCAATTTGAGCAGCTTTTAGCGCTGGTGCCTCAGGGTTTTAACCGGTTAGACAGTTGGGTGACCGAGTTATCACAAAACCCTCCTGAGTGGGTGCCTGATATGGTTGCTGACTTCGAGCTGCCCAGACTCAACAACCTAATTGAGCAATTTCTCAACTTCAGCGGTCAGTTTTTTGGCAACTTTGTTAGCTTCTTCTCTGGGTCGGTCGTGACACTGCTGCAGGTTTTACTGCTCTTTGTGCTGACGCTGATGTTTCTCAGCGACCCCAAAGCCTATCGCAATCTGCTCCTGCGGCTGTTTCCTTCTCATTATCGTCGGCGAGCCGATGAGATTTTGACGAAGTGCGAGTGGTCGCTGCTGTGCTGGCTGGGTGGAGTCTCGATCAATTCGTTGTTTGTGGCGACCTTAAGCTTCACAGGACTGTTCGTTTTTGGGGTGCCGTATCCCTTTGCCAACGCGATGCTCGCCGGACTGTTCAACTTTATTCCCAACATTGGTCCGGCTCTGAGTGCCATCTTTCCCATCATCGTGGCGCTATCTCAATCGTTTAGTCAGGCGATCGTCGTTGTCGTCCTGTACGTCTTTATTCAAAATCTAGAAAGCTATTGGTTTAGCCCCATGATGATGCAGCGGCGGGTTTCACTGTTGCCAGCCGCCACCCTGGTCGTCCAAATCTTTTTTGCTAATTTTTTAGGGCCGATCGGGCTGATTTTGGCTTTGCCCCTGGCAGTGGTTTGCAAAGTCTGGATTGAAGAAGCCTGGATCGTGGATGTCTTAGAAAAACAGCAGGCAACAGTCGCGGCGACGGATGATGCACCTCTGCCCCTCGCTGACGAGACTCCACCAGCGGTGGAAGTTGCTAGTGGACCCGAATAGGGGGCAAGTGGTATGGACGGGGTGAGAGGCGATCGCTACCATAAAATATGATTCTCATTCACAGATCAACGCCATGAGCCTCAAAGACCGCATCTCTGACGACATCAAAACTGCGATGAAGGCGAAGGACAAACTGCGACTCGAAACGGTTCGCAGCATCAAGAAAGTCATCATTGAAGATGAAAGTACAGCTCGTGGTAAAGGCCAAGAAGAACTGACTGCAGAGCAAGAGCTGGCAATTTTGACGCGGCTGGCCAAACAGCGAAAAGATGCGATCGCTCAATACAATAATGCCAATCGCGCCGATCTGGCAGACAAGGAAGCGGCAGAACTCGCCATCATTGAAGAGTATTTACCAGCGCAAATGTCGGATGAGGAAATTGAGGCGACCATTGATGCTCTGATTGCGAAAACTGGTGCGGCCTCAGCGAAAGACATGGGCAAAGTGATGGGGCCAGCGATGAAAGAACTCAAAGGTCGGGCTGATGGTGCGAAAGTTCAAGCGTTAGTTAAAGCCAAATTGGCGGGTTGATTGAGCTATGTGTCATCAAGCTGCAGGTAGGCGATCGCCTACCTGCAGCAATTGAGTTCGCAATATCAGGACTGACGCAGCGGTCATTGATTATGCCCTTTCATCTCCAAACGTGGAGTCACCGATCTCAATCACCTCCAAGGTTTTAGAAGATTAAAAGGTCAGACTATATCCCGTACGGATTTGAGCCGTCCCTAGAGGGGCGCATATCCAAACGTGACATCAAATTCTTGACACCAGATGGCGACTGCCTGGTAGTCGTTGATATTGATACTGGCGTCAACCAAATAGCGCTGTCCGCCGTCAAAACTTTGTAGCGCATCAACCACAACGTAGTTTGAACCTTCGATACTGACGGGCACAGTCGCGCCGTCGGCATAGAGAACGACTTCAACATCGGGGCCATTGGCGGTGCTAAAGGCATCGTCAAAAACCAGGTAGGTTTGCCCATTTTCGATGACGACGCTGGCGGTACCGGTCGTCGCTTTGGCCTGGTCAACGGTCACAAACTGTCCAGTGGTCTGGGCAATAACCGTTGCTTCCGCCGTGACATTATTTTGTGTAATGTCTGAAAATGAAACTGGTTTGAGAGCATTGGCCCCAGAAGTGAGGGCTAATCCTAAAGTGGTCGCAGATAGCGTAGCCAAGATTAAGCGTTTCATCAGTCGAATCTCCTTAAAGTGTGGACTGCATCCATGGCTTCTATACTCGGAGCTGCGCTTGAAAAAGCTTTGATTTATGCCTGAGAAAGTGCTGAGCAAGCAGCTAGCAGAATAAAGAACACCTGAGAAGATATTGTTGATGGCGACACTTGGTGATGTCCGCGGGTCAGCGAGGCTAGTCTACACAATATCGGTTGTCAGCACTCGGTCAGCGCCATCTTCACTGTCAGCAATGCGTACGGCCTTAGCGTTAATGGAGTTGTACTGCACCAAAATGACCGTTGCCGGACACCTTTGCGCCACTTCCAGGGGGATGTTGCCCTTAATGACATGGCTAAATAAACTCTCGCGGCTAGCGCCGAGGATGACGACATCGCTGTGGTGGTAGGCGCTGAGGTTAAGGATGCCAGTGGCGGTGTCCTCTTGCATGGTCATCTGTGTCTTGATGGGGGCCTGGAGGCGACGTTCTAAAATGTTGGCTCGTCGCACCAGTTGTCGATGCATGGAGTGCTGATCATCTCGTTTTGTGGCGATCGCACAGAGATAAACGATGGGATTTTGGCCCAGGCCCATAAGGGCTGGCATGAGTCGTAGCGCCAGTTTCGAATTGGGGCCGCCAGCAGAGGGCAATAGCCAACGATTGAACATGATAGTGTTGCCTGGTTTAACCACAATGACTGGGCAGGGAGCCTGACGCAGTAGCGTGTCGACAACATTGCCCACAAGACGACCAGGAGTAAGACTGGGGCGTTGCCAGCCCAGCAGCACCTGATCAATGTGGCGTTTTTTAATGACCTCTAGTAGTGTTGTGGCGACATCATGGGCCACTCGAATCTGAGTGTGCAAGGGCACTTCTGAATCCTTGAGCTGCTGCTGGGCCAAGCTGAGTAACTGTTGACTGCGGCTGAGGTCGACTACGGCTTCTTCGGGGGGAATAGAACGGGAAACGAGAATGACATGCACGCATTCCAATTCGTATTGTTCTTGACTGGCGATCGCCACCGCCATCTTCAACAACAGAGGGGCTGTCTCAGGATCGCTGATAGGGACAAGTAGACGACCGCGCCCAACCGCTGGCGATCGCTGGCGATAAATACCACAGGAAGGAGTGGCTGCGGGTCCCGTTTCTGTCGGTTTGCCACTCAACCGCTCTGATTCGGCTCGGATAATATCACCGCGAGTAATGATGCCCACGAGCTTATTGCCATCAGTCACGGGGATGCGGCTGACCTTGAGACGATTGAGCAGGTCTAGCACATGGGGCAGCGATGATTCTGGCGTCACCGTCACAGGGGCTGGTGTCATAATGTCTTGCAGCAACAACTGGCTAGAACGGCTCTGGGTTTTATCCCCCAGGTCGGTTTGGGTCACAATGCCCACGAGCTTGCCCTGCTGCAGCACTGGAAAGCCGCGATGGTGCGATCGCGAAAAAGCTTCCAAGGCTTCTGGCACCGTCATTCTGGCAGATAGCGTTTCTACCCGTCGCTGCATCAAATCTGCGGCAGTGAGATCGGCCCAGGGGTTGGCTCCCGCTGGTGTGACATGCAAGTGAATGCCCTGAAAGGCGAGTAAGCGATCATAAATGGAGTCGGATGAGATTTTATCGCTGAGTAGATAGGCGAGCCCCGAGCCAATCATCAACGGTAACACCAGGTTGAAATTAGCCGTCATTTCAAACACGATGACGATCGCTGTGATGGGACCCCGCGTCACGGCACTAAAAAAGGCCCCCATCCCCGTTAGGGCATACGTCGTGGTGTTACTGCTGGCCAGGGTATCGACCGGGAGGCCAAACCAACCGTGACTGGCTTGTGCCACAAAACTCACTAAACAACCCAATGCCGCCCCGAGTACCAAGGCTGGGGCAAATAACCCCCCCGACGCTCCGGACCCATAGGCTAGGAGAGTGAGAACGAATTTGACGATGAAGGCGAGCGCAATCATCTGCCAGGCACCGTTGCCGGTAATCAATAATTCACGCAAGCCCGTATTATCTTGAGCGGCGATCGGCAACATGGCCCCGACCAGTCCTGTAACACCGCCTGCCAGACCAATGCGGAGCGGTAGGCTGATGTTTTTCATCTGTTGAAAAAAGTGCAGACTGGTGAAAATACCTTTGCTGAAAATGCCTCCAAAGATTCCCGCCAAGATGCCTAACAGAATGAGAAAGGGTAAATCTTGCACGGAGAGGCCAGTTTGCATCGTGCTAAAGGTGCTGAGATTTAAGCCTTGACCGCCCAACAACCGCGACACGACGGCACCCACAAATGAGGCCAAAATGGCCGTTCCCAAAGTCAAGTTAGAGAAATCTTGCAGCAACTCCTCAACGACAAACAAGACGCCTGCGATCGGGGCATTGAACCCGGCTGCTAATCCGGCTGCTGCCCCGGCTGCGAGCAACTGCCGCCGATATTCTGGTGATGTCGGTACCCATTGGCTGAGTTGTGCGGCCAGCGCGGCCCCAATTTGCACCGTAGGGCCTTGTCGCCCGAGCGATAACCCTGCCCCTAGGGCCAAAATAGTACTGCCCAATTTTGCCAGTGCCACCCTTAAATTGAGGGGAATATCCACATACGCGAGGGCAGCCTTGACTTTGGGAATGCCGCTACCGGTGGCTTCGGGGGCTACCCGTTCTAAGAGCCACCCTGACGTCATACCGCCTAAACAACCAACGAGTGGTAACAGGATCCAGGCTGGTAAAAGGCTGGTCAACCGCCAAGTTGTTAACATCTCGACGCTTTGTTTCAGGGCGACAGCGGCGAGCCCTGAAACGACCCCGATAATGCAGGCTTCTAAGAAGGCAACCCGCTTGGGACCAAAAAATCGGTGCAAGCGCCGAAAGCGCAGCATGGCGTGGTGTGCTTAAACAACAATGAAGAGAATGCACAGGTTTGTTGTATCACAGGCTGGCAACCGATAGCTCTTGGATGTGCTCTAAACGATTTAAAGAGGTCAATCATTCTGGGTTGGAATTGCTGGCCTAGTGGCCAAATGATCTATCGTTACCTGGCGCTTGTGATTGATAGTGCTTCCAACAGCACAGAGGGGGTAAAACAAGCGCCGTTCCAATCCGCATCCTGGCCGATCGCCTGTAGATTCATCAGAGCTGTATAAACATTCCCTGAGACCATCGTATCCTTGACCCGTCCCTGAATAACGCCGTCGACGACCCGATAGCCCAAGTCAATATTGATCGAAAAGTCTCCAGAAATGCCTGCTGTTTCTCCCAAAATTTGATCGACCACGATCGCATTGTCGAGTTGTTGCACCAGCTCGCTAAAGATCAACGGTCCTGGTTGAATCAAGGTGTTAAATAATCCTGGCGTGGGGGCGCTGCCTAACCCTGGCCGAAAGCCGTTGCCGGTCGAACCGCCGCCTAGTTCTTTGCCCACAGTGCGATCGGTATAAAACAACCGTAGTACGCCCTGATCGATGAAAACCAGCTTTTGAGTGTCAGTGCCTTCATCCTCAAATGGACAGCTGAACGGGCCGGTGTCAGGATCTTGATAAAGGGTCAGTGCCGCCGAGGTTACGCGTTCTCCCAGGCGATCGCTCCAAGGAGAAGAGCCCTCTAACACGCGCTTACCGCTGAGTGCTGCCTGCACTGTGCCCCATAGGGTGTCGGCGGCTTTGGCCGTGAAGAGCACAGGTGCGCGCCCGACGACGGGCTCAACGTTTTGTTCTGCCCAATGCAGGCGCTTTAAGATCTGGTGAGCGAGGGCTTCTGGAGAGAGGGCATCACGCTTGACTTGCCCATCGCCAACACTCAAAAAGTCATCACCGCGGACCCACTCAACCCCTAGATAACTGCTCAGAGTGGTATCGCTGTAACCGTAGTCTAGGCCAAGGGAGTTAACAAACCGAGTGGTCTCGGTGTCACATTCCAGTTCAGCCTCGCAGATCACCTCGGGATACTGATCGCGAATTAGGGCGATCGCGGTGTTGCCCCACTCAATCATTTGCTCGACTGCAATGGCCTGCCCGACATCGGGAAAATCCCGAGGGGTGCCAGCACTGAGCTCAATGGTTTCGGGGTCATTGATTTGGCTAATAGCGATCGCTTTATCGACTAATGCTTGGGGCGTGATGGGGCCATGGGCTACCGCGATTCCAGGACGTCCCTCATGCCAGAGCCGCAGTGCCGTGCCGGCCAAATTATTGCTTTCCAACTGTTTGAGGCGATTGGCTTCAAAAAAGACCGGATGAGCCGACGAACTGGACTGAAATACTTCTGCCGCTTCGGCCCCTGCTTGTTTGGCCAACTCTAGCAGTTGTTCTGGCAAGGTGTTCCAGTTTGCCTCTGCCCCCATACTGCGTGCGCCAATCTCAACCCGTTTTTGATATCTCCCTATCATCCCGGATAGCGGTCATTTCGACCAGTAGGGACGCAATGGTTAGAGAAGGAGCAACCCGCTGTCATGGGATCAACTCATAAAAGGATTCTTGGCCTAAAAGAGGTGCATATTTTTTGACCAATGCTTTCAGGTCATAATTGCTATCTAGCTGGATCCAATCATCCACTGAGCCCCGAAAACACCATCGTTCCACGCCGAATTCTCGGGTTGTTTCATCGACCAGCCCGAATTGCATCACCGGGGAATACGTCACGGAATGCAGGAGCGTCTCTTGCATCTTGGCGGTATCGCTCCCCAGCCCCCTGGCGGCGATGACCATCAGGTCATCCACATTTTGGTCGCAGAGATACACCACAATATTTTTGCCCTTCACATCAATGATGTAGTGCTCGATTTGGGCGTAGCGTTTTATGCCATCACGCACTATGGCCACCTCTGTCGGCATGATAATTTGGGGCGGAATTTTTCGTAAAAAGACCTGGGCATTGGGGTTCTCGTAAATCTCAGAGCCCTCGGGGATCGTGTCCAACAAACTGCTGGCGGATTTCATAGAGAAGAAATACTTGGGCTTACCGGTTTCGGTTTTTCCCGGGTGCAGATAATAGGTTTTGCCTTTGCGATTGACGTGTTCAATGGCCATGACTAGATGCTGAGCGTCACTAACCCTGGTAAAAGCCTTTCCCAGGGTCACACTGGTGCGATTTAGCGGGTAGTTCAACGAGCTGAAGGTGAAGATTCATTTCTAACGAATCCACTGGCAAGGGCGATCGCCTTAGCCTGAACATCAAGTCACCTGTAGCGTCATTTGACCGTAATGACTCCTGAACAAGCCACAGAAATCATCCGGTTGCGCGAGGCCAAAGTTGCCCCCAAGCAGATTGCTCGCAAACTAGGGTTGCGGCCAGCCGAGGTCAAAACCTTCATCCAGCAGAGTGCCGAGGATCTCTATCTCAAGAAAGCCCGAGAGGGCACCCTCAACCCCATTTACGCATGCCTGGTCAACCAGAGTGCCGCTAAGCAACTTCTAGAAGGGAGCGAACTCGATGAGAGTGAAGGTGCCCAGGGATTTGCTCAGATTATTTTGGCCCGCCAAGATCGTAACCGCATTGTTTTAGCGTCTTACTTGGTCGATTATTGGTGTTTGGGGGTCAAAGACGTCATCCCTCCCCGTAGCGGGGGCAAGAGCGGCTGCGAACGGTTCAAACAACTCTGTATGGAACAGTTCAATGAACCGTTTATCGACATTTCTCTAGCACAAGCCCAATCGATCATTTACGGTGCAGTGGACTATGCCCGCAGTCTAGGCTTCGAACCACACCGTGACTTTGACAAAAAAGCGCAACAGCATTTGGGGCCAAAACCAGAAACGCTGATTCCCATTGAATTCGGCAAGGACGGCAAACCGATGTACTTCAGCGGTCCCTATGACAATGCCGACAAAATTATCAAAACCCTAACCGCTAATGTCGGGGCTGGCAATTTCGACTATGTGATGGCGCTTGAAGGTATGGATGACGACCCGTTGTTTCTGGAATAGCAGGTTGACCGATGTCTAAGCCCAATCGAGATGCCGATCGCGAAGAGCGCATCATCATGGAAATCGTGGTCGACGCCTATGGACCTGAAGAACAGGCGATGGGCTGGTACTACT
>CAZLYS010000099.1:5130-9745 GCA_964563415.1 uncultured Halomicronema sp. | reverse complement strand
AGCGGCTTTATCCAAAACTGGACTCTGGTGGCTAGGCTTAGCAACGTTCATTGCCTTTTTGCCCAATGCTCCCTATATCTTGACCGACGTCATCCACTTGATTCGCGCTACGAGCTATGGAGATATTCGAGTTTGGGTTGTTGCCTTAATCTTTGTTCCCCTGCATTTGTTTGCCATGCTGCTGGGTTTTGAAGCTTATGTGGTTGCCCTCATCAACATCAATTATTTTTTGAGACAACGGGGTATCGGTTCGCTGATTTGGCCTACAGAATTATCTCTCCATGCGCTTTGTGCCTTTGGTATTTACCTAGGACGGTTTATCCGACTTAATAGCTGGGACGTAATAATCGACCCAACAAGTGTTTTGGCGATCGCTCTAAATACTCTGACGTCTAAACGACCAGTCGCAGTCATTTTCGTCACGTTTGTGATTTTGACGGTGTTTTATTGCTTGATGAAGCAGGTGACTTTAGGCTTAAAGCTGCGCTACGAATATGCTCGCAAAGGTCTCGATCCCCTAACTTAAGGGCACTGTGGCTTAGCATTTAAGCAAGCTACAGGGGGGTAGCCGTCAATCTAGAAGAGCATTGATGGCTACCCTGCTGCTGGCAATCCAGTGAGTTCTAAATAAGCCACCCATTGATCTACGATCTTCGGGGTGCCGTACCAAGCAATTCCTGGCTTGGGCGAATGGAAGACTTCGTCGAGCACCAGATTATTTGCCCCCTCTAAGTGCGCAGCAGTAATCGGGGTAATGCCATCACCCCAGCAGGACCCTTCGCCCCCCGTGAGTCGATAACTGTTGTAGGTAAACCAGGTGCGCCAACGCCTGCCAAAGACCGCCTTACCCGCAAAGCAAACATAGCGTACAGTTTCTTGATAGGCACCGGGATACGTCTGATTGACAAAGTCCAAGTTGCGGCGCGTCCAGCGTTCTTGGCTGGTGTGGGGCGTGCCCAAGGTGATCAGCGTTTGCACATGGCGGTGACCCGACCAGCAATTGGGCCGGTCTCGATCCGCCGAATGCACATCATAGGGCACATCGCCTAAGTAAATCCGAGCAATCCAGCCCCCGGCAGAATGACCGACGAGATTGACGAGATTGCTCCCAGTAGCGGCCATGGCTTGCTCAACAGTAGCAGTCAGTGCTTGCAAAATGGGCTGTACGGATCGACCGCCAAACGTTGGCAACCAACTTGCTTGGGTCAGCGGCACCACTTTGGTCCAGATACCTCGCTGATTTAGATCAGCTTCTAAACCTCGATAGGGGGCCGCCCCCGCTAAATATCCGGGAATAATTACCGTCGGCAATGTCATGTTTGTCTCGCGATCGCTAGCTTTCATTATGGGGTTCCCCTGCCTCATTTAACCGCCCACGCAGAGCTCACGCCTAAGCCAATACAGGCGTTTGAGCCTCTGCTACAAAGTGAGTCGTTGCACTGTCCAAGTGTTTCAGCAGCGCGGCCTTGGGCAACGGCCCGTGCAAGTGATCCCATGGCAGGGACTGATCACGCCCCCAATGCTCATGGACATAAAAATCCAGCGGGGGAATTTGACCCTTCAACGCTTTGAAGGCTCGTTTGTAACTGCCGAGGGAATCACCAAATTCCCGAGCTTGCAACAAGAGCGGTGTGAGACGGCGATCGCCTCGCGAAATCATGGCCTGAATAATCGACCAGTTGTAGCTCTCAGGGCGAAAGTCGATACCCTTGGGACGCAACCGCTTTTGGAGTAGCTTCAGTCGCTTCTCTGCTTGAGGATTGACTCCGTACCACTGAAATGGAGTATGGGCCTTGGGCACAAAGGTGCTACAGCCGAGCGTTAAACGCAAACCAGGAGCCGCTTGCTTGAGCTGCAGCATGAGTTCGGCAGTCATTTCAACATCTTCGAGCAGTTCTCCCGGAATACCTGCCATACCGTAGAGTTTCAGCGCACTTAAACCGCCCGCCTTGGCATTGACCGCTGCCGCCACAATATCTTCTGTCGCCAGTTTTTTATTAACAATCTGCCGCACCCGTTCCGAGCCACTCTCAATCGCGATCGTGATGGATTTAGTATCGTGGCGAGTCAGTGTTTCCGTCAGTTTTTGATTCACCGTATTTGTGCGCACCGAGGCAATACTCAGCCGCATATCGTCGAACTGCGGCTGGTTCAAGTAGTCCAGCAGGTCGTCAAATTCGGGATGTTGGGTTACTGAAGCGCCGAGTAAACCTAAGCGATTCGTCACGGCCATGCCTTTTTCCACTGCCGGAATCAGTCCCCCCGCCACGGGGGCAGTCCGAAAAGGTAACGTCAGATAACTCGCCAGGCAGAACCGGCACATTTCGGGGCAGCTTCGCACCACCTCCACCATATAAATGTTTTCCCAAGCGGCTTTGGCCGTGACAACGGACGAGGTTGAAAGAGTATTGCCCCGATAGGTTTGTTTTTCCACTACTGGGGGAATGTCGACATCCACTGGTTGGATGGATGCGATGGGATCAGTGGGACTGTCATAGGTCGGTGCATACAACGCGGGAATGTACACACCCGGCACTTGAGCCAATCGATGCAGTTGCGTTGCGCGATCGCAGTCCCGTACGGCTTGGTAAGCATCGATAAACGCATCGAGCACCACCTCTCCGTCACCCAACAGCACCACGTCAAAAAAGGCAGCAAAAGGTTCTGGATTAGCCGTGAGCACCGGGCCACCGCCAAACACCAGTGGATGCTCGTCACCGCGATCGCGGGTCAAAACGGGCACATCCAATGACTCCAGCAGGGTCAAAATATTGGCATAGTCCAACTCCCACGACATGGAGAAGCCCAGTAGCTCAATCTGGGTCGGCAACGGCTCATGGGTATCGGTAAACAGCCGCGCGACTGCTAAATCTGATCGCTGCGCCAACATCGCCCAGATAATCTGATATCCCAGGCTTGTAATGCCAATGGTGTACTCATTGGGAAAGGCAAAAACAACCTTTGCCGCCTCATCAGAGGGGGTAGCAGGGGTGAAAAGCAGTGTTTCTGAGTCAAATGATGCAGTCAAACGATAACGGTCTCCTCTATTCCAATCACGCTAATCTGCGATGGTCGCGATCGCAGCATCCATTACTATGCTGGCACCTTAAACCTCATGAAAGTGCTAACGTCGCTGTCATGCCGTGCTTATTTAAGGTTCAACCTATGAGCGGATGACCTTTCAAGAACTGCCGTAACCAGGGAAATACGCGGAGCGATGGCCAAACTGTGCACGCTAAGTTCTGGTTATATGCACGGTTACGCTTCATAAACACTTTAACTAGGATGGCATCACAGACATATTTTCCTCATCTTGGAGTCCCTATATTTACGATAGGTTAGGCCCCAGGAGGGCCTAAATGTTTCTGTCTTTATAAAACCCCTTTAATAAATATTCTGAGCAGTTTTCTGCTCAAAGCAAGGTAGCGTGACCGCGATGCAGCATACTCCAAGCAAAGTGTTAGAAAGGCTCCTGTTAGAAGAGACCCTCGTCGCCTCCCGCGAAGGGCTCGCCCGGCAGGTCTTAACACCCGAACAGCAAAAGTGTCTGGCAGCAGAGGCTAAACAGTGGCTGAAGCAGGGGGCGGCTCATCAACGTCTTGGGAATACAGTGGCGGCGCTGGCCGATTTTCAAAAAGCTTTCCAAGCTTTTCAAACCCTATCGCAGCAGCGATCAGAAGCCAAGGTTGTGCTAGTGATGGCGCACCTCTGTTACACCTTGGCAGATTACTTGTGGGCAGCTGACTATGCGCGTAAAGGGCTCGTCCTAGCCCAACAATTATCGGATGAGTCGCTGCAGCATCAAGCATTTAGCTGTTTGGGTAACAGCTATCGCCACCTGGGTGAATTGGAACATGCGGCAACTTGCATGTCACAGAGTTTACATCTCACCCAAGTAGTGGGCGATCAAGAAGCGGAAATGCGGGCTCTCGGTAATCTGGCATTGATTTATCGAGTCCAAGGGAAATCGACAGAAGCCGTAGCCCTTTATGAGCAAAGTTTGCAGATTGCTGAAGCGCAAAATGACACCCTCTCTCTCGAACAGATTTTGCGAAATCTAGGCAATGCTCACCACGCTTTAGGCAACTCTCAAAAAACAATTGAATATTACGATCGCCTGCTCCGGCTCAGTCGTGAGCGCATGGAGCTGAGCGTAGTCAACAAAATTCTCCGCAATCTACATAGCGCTTGTTATGCGATCGGCGATTACACCCGAGCGGTGGTTTATCTGCAAGAGCGTTTGCAACTTGTGCGGCAACTGCAAGACGATCGTGGCGAGACCCAAACCTTAGAAAGTTTAGCTATAAGCTACGACATCTTAGGCGATACTGCGAAAGCCCTACAAGCTCGTGAAGAACGCCTCAAAGTTGCCATGCGGCTGCAAGATATGCAGCTCCAACGACAGGCTCTTTCTAGCCTCAAGATGGCCTGCATTGCTCAAGGAGACTTTGATCGTGTCAAGCGCTACATCGACTATCTCACCGAGTCTATTTAACGCTGGCATCAAGACTGCTGCAACGGTCGGGGAAAGGTTGCAGACCCCTGAGTGAACTTCTCTATTCCTGCGGGTATCCTCTGATAGCATGTGCTTGTCTGAGGCAAGCGGGGACTGTAA
>CAZLYS010000099.1:0-5120 GCA_964563415.1 uncultured Halomicronema sp. | reverse complement strand
CACCCGTTCAAGGACAAAACGACCCGATTTGCATGAGCGGATACGATGCTCGTTTGGCTCGGATGTCCCACGAAAAGCAACTCTCAGGCGTGTATTTCTTTTTAGGTTGTATTTTTAAGTTCAAAAGGATGCCCTATGAAAGCCATGATTTTGGCCGCTGGTAAGGGAACACGGGTTCGGCCTATCACCTATACGATTCCGAAACCGATGATTCCGATTTTGCAAAAACCCGTAATGGAGTTTTTGCTTGATCTCCTCAAGCATCATGGTTTCGATCAAATTATGGTGAACGTCAGTCACCTCGCCAACGAAATTGAAGGTTATTTCCGCGATGGTCAACGCTTTGGCGTTGAACTGGCTTATTCCTTTGAGGGTCGCATCGAGGATGGCCAGTTGGTGGGGGATGCCCTTGGCTCCGCTGGCGGCATGAAAAAAATTCAAGAGTTTTCTCCCTTTTTTGACGATACGTTTGTAGTGCTCTGTGGGGATGCGCTGATTGACCTTGACTTGACCGAAGCGGTGCGGCGACACAAGGAAAAAGGCTCGATCGCCACGGTCATCATGAAATCGGTCCCAATTAAGCAGGTACCGAGCTATGGCGTTGTTGTCACAGACGATGATGGCCGCATCAAGTCTTTCCAAGAAAAACCGAAGGTCGAAGAGGCCCTCAGCACAGATATCAACACCGGGATTTATATTTTTGAGCCGGAAATTTTCAACTACATCCCCGCTGGCATGGAATATGACATCGGGGGCGACCTGTTCCCGAAATTAGTCGCAGCAGCGGCCCCGTTCTACGGTATCCGGATGGACTTTGAATGGGTCGACATCGGGAAAGTACCGGACTATTGGCAAGCTATTCAAGATGTGATGACTGGGCAGGTCAAACTCATCGATATCCCTGGTGAAGAAGTCAAGCCTGGCATATATACCGGACTCAACGTCAAAGTCAATTGGGATAAAGTCGATATCCAAGGACCTGTTTATATCGGCGCTAGAGCTCATATTGAAGATGGGGCGACCATCATCGGACCCACCATGATTGGGCCTAACTGTGCCATTTGCAGTAATGCGATCGTCGATCGCAGCGTCATTTTTGAATATTCCCGTATTGGGCCTGGCGTACGGCTAGTTGATAAGCTCGTGTTTGGTCGTTATTGCGTCGATAAGACCGGCGCCTCTATCGATATGCAGGCTGCTGCCCTCAACTGGTTAATCACTGATACCCGTCAGGCTGAGCTTGCTAAACCGCCCATTGAGCACCATGAAATTGCCGAGTTGCTGGGTCAACAATCCTAACGGGTAGGTTAAAAACAATTCTCCTTAACCGCTGATGCATTGCAAAAGCGGTTCTCTATAATCTCTCCAAGGTGTGACGCGTCACACCTTGGAGAGATTTTTATCGCCATGGATTCAGCCTTATTCTCATTGCAAAACTTAGGGTGGCTGGGCGATCGGTCATTTTTAGCGATGCTGATGGTCGCCAACTGTCTGCTGACTTGCAGCTAAAGTATATTGCTGTCAGATATTCTGATGAATCGACTATCTTAGGTAAGAATGACGAGTTGTTGCCCCCATAGGCCACCTTGTCAAAGCCCCTAAGCCGATACCATCCTTAATTAGGAGATCAGGACTGTGACCGAAGCAACAAAATATGTCACCTTGACCGATGAAAACTTTGAAGTCGAAGTGCTGCAAAGTCAGGTGCCCGTCGTCGTGGATTTTTGGGCGGCTTGGTGTGGTCCTTGCAAGTTAATGAATCCAATTATCGATCGCTTGGCAGAAGAGTTTGATGGCAAAGCCAAGCTCGCCAAGATTAATATTGACGATTACGAAGATCTCGCGAGTCAGTATCACATTATGGGTGTGCCCACGCTGTTGTTCTTTAAGGCGGGCAATCTCGTAGAGCGTACTGAAGGGGTAATTGCACAAGGGGCGATCGCCGATAAAATCAGTGGATTGCTTTAAACCTGTCTGACAAACCCACGTAGAAACTATCGGTAAGGTTCAAAGACTTTGAAAGGGCTGACTTGCCAATCTGTTAGCCCTTTTTGAGTAGGCGATCGCCCCTAGTTTGTCATCATGATTTGGCCCATGACCCCGAACTCAATGCCCGACAGCTCTGTGAATCTTCATCACGGCCAATGACCCAGAACCAGCTGAAGACAGTCCAAAACGCAAGTCTAAAGACGACTGGTTAGATCGGAACCCCATGACAAAAGTTGTTGTTCAACAGTCTGAGTTGTCCTCAATTGCCCTGCTAACCAGAGGATAAAGTCTATGATTTTGGATAATTAGAGACCGATTGTCACCACTCAATCAGCTTTTTCAAGGGTTGCGCAGCCTATAAGGCTAGGGCAAAGTCAGTCAACTATTACAATCGCTAGAATCTAGGAGATTGCTGCAGCGCCATGGGTAAACAGAGGCAGCAAAAGATTTTTAAAAACTGGAATCGGTTAAAACCCCTCTGGCAATCACTACAGGTTTTGCTATTAGCCGTCACTCTAGGGGTGGTATTGAGCGCTAGTAGCATTGCTCAAACCCTAAGTCTCAATAGTGCCCCGGTCGTGCTAGATGGTCGACCGCTGTTTGAAGTTGCCTCCACGAGTCAAGTCAATGCTGATGAGCGGGCAGAGACCATCAGCCAGGAACTCGAAGAAGCTGTTGCCACCAACGAAGAGCTGGTGGTGACCACAGAAATCCGCAATAAAGCACCAGTCCTTTTAGTCAATGACAGTTATTTGATGACCGTCACCCAGGATGATGCGGATCTGAATAATGCGGATTCGCCCCGTACACTCGCTGATACCTGGACTGAGGAGATTGATGAAGAACTGCAGGTTGCCCAGGCAGAGCGTAGTGAAGCGGTTTTGCAGAGGCGGCTCCTGTTCTCCCTGGTTTTATTGCTACTGACCTTTGGGGCACATCGACTCATTGGCTATTTGTGGCAGCGTTGGCTACGTCCTTTACTCCAAAGCATTACCACCCCAAACGATGGAAGCAATACGCCACCGGCCGGTTTCAACTTGCTGTTATCGTTGCTGCTCAGCCTGATTCGATTTGTCTTATGGCTGAGTGTGATCACTTACATCACGACGCTGTTTCCCCTGACCCGTCGCTGGAGCTATTTTTTTCGCCGTCAGATCCTGGAAGGTTTCTTAAGACCCAACCTGCGGCTGGGCCAAACTGAGCTCTCAATTTTTAGCCTGCTGTTGCTGGTAGGCATTCTGCTCGGTGTCGTGGTCGTTTCTGGCATATTTGCCAACTTTTTGCGATCGCGGGTATTACGACTCACGAACATTGATCGTGGCCTACAGGCAGCGATTTCTGTCGTTGCCAAGTACAGCATGATTTTTGTCGGCACTGTCGTTGTCCTGCAAATTTGGGGATTAGACCTCAGTTCTCTCGCACTGATAGCCAGTGCCCTGGGGGTCGGGGTTGGCTTGGGCTTACAAAATATCGTGAAGGATTTTGGCAGCGGCTTTATCTTGGTGTTTGAGCGCCCCATTCAGGTCGGTGATTTTGTCGCCTTTGGCGACTTTCAGGGAACTGTCGAGCACATTGGCGCGAGAAGCACCGAAATCAAAACCCTTGATCAGATTTCCATCATCGTGCCCAATTCCCGATTTTTAGAGCAGGAAGTCATCAACTGGAGTCATCGGAATCCGGTTTCCCGAATCCGTTTGCCGGTGAGCGTGTCTTACAACTCTGACCCTAAAGAGGTCAAACAGGTTCTCATCGAAGCGAGTTTCCAACATCCCCGGGTGCTATCCAAACCACCGCCCCTGGTTTTCTTCAAAGGGTTTGGCGATAGTGCCCTTGATTTTGAACTCCTGGTTTGGATTGCTGATCCGCCTAAGCAGTTGGTCATTAAGAGCGACTTATATTTTGCGATCGAAGCGGCATTACGTGAGCACAATATTGAGATTCCCTTTCCTCAGCGAGATTTGCATATTCGCAGTGGGGAGTTCCCGCCCAGTTTTCCAGACGACTCTCAACTGTAGCGATCGCTCTAGACCACCAATTCTTAAGGGGCAGCTCAAAGGTAAGTGACTGGGTCTACGCCGCCTTGTCAAACCGCGAGGGTCATGTCTAAAGGTAAAGTAATTTTAAAGGCCGTACCGGAGCGATCGCTCGTCACTTGGATATCACCCCCGATATGCACCAGCAGCTTTTGCACCAGCGCCAACCCGAGCCCCGTGCCGCCCTGTTTCCAAGGGTCAGAACTGGGTACCCGATAGAACTTGTCAAAGATGCGGGGTAGCTCCGCCGCTGGAATTTCGACCCCTGTATTCGCGATAGTTACTAGTACCTGATCTTCATTGTCAGCGATCGCGGAAATCGAGATCTTCTCGCCCGGGGGGGTGTACTTGCAAGCGTTATTCAATAGCTCGGCAAACACCCGCTCCAAACTGGCCTGGTCACTCACAATCGGCGTCAAAGTCGCGGGCAAATCGGTCTGAATTGCCTGTTCACGACTTTGGGCTCGCTCGTAAAAACTGTTCGTGATGCCCGTCAGCCAACTGGACAAGTTGATTTGCTGAGGCGTAATCGGATGGTTACCACCATCGAGTCGCTGAAGGTCAAGCAAATCATTAATCAGACTAATTTCGCGCTCGCACTCTTCTTTCAACACCGTGTAGTAGCGCGCTACTCGGTGTTGACTGTTTTTGGGCTTTCGTAGTTCTTCGTTGAGGTTGAGTTCTTGGTTGAGGGTGACTCCCAAGAGCTGCAGAGCGACTCGCATACTGGTCACTGGCGTCCGCAGCTCGTGAGACACCGTACTGAGAAAGTCATCCTTCAGTTGGTTAAGCCGCTCTAGTTCTTTAACCTGAGCCTGAGACGCCTGATAAAGTCGTGCTTGGCGAATGGCGATCGCACACTGGTTAGCGACTTGCTGCACCAGACGAATTTCTTGATCTTCAAACTCGTAATCTTTTTCGTTAATCAGCCAAAGATCTCCCAGCACCCCACGATCATCGCGGATCGGGCAGGCAAACATCGCGACATGCCCCCGCACCGGATTCGGCTCTTTCGAGCAAAACTGGAAATATTGGCCATCCAGCAGCTGATGATAAACCTCAGGAAAGGCTTCCATCTGAGCCACTCGACCCTGATAG
>CAZLYS010000098.1:315-9757 GCA_964563415.1 uncultured Halomicronema sp. | reverse complement strand
CCCGTTTCTTCACCCCTCAGGCGAGTATTTTTGAGGATCCCGTGACGGGCTCTGCCCATTGCTCATTGATTCCCTATTGGAGTCAGAAACTGGTCAAGGATGCCATGGTGGCTTGGCAACTATCACCCAGAGGTGGCAAGCTGCTGTGTCAGCAGATGGGTGAAAGAGTGTTGATCTCGGGACAAGCTGTCACGTTTTTAGAGGGGTATATCACCTTCTAAAAGCCATTTCAAGACTGGGCTTGGGAGAGCGATCGCGGGCAATTTCTACGTCAAGGCTTCCGATGCTGATAACTCACCGTCAGTTTCATCAGTAGATTCTAAAACCGACTCCAGAAGAGGTTGCATTTCTTCCTTCAAATAACCGGCTCGAATAAATTGAGCATAGGTGTCGGCTTCAATCGCGACCAGTGATTCATTTAAGCGATCGATCAAAATCTTGGACAGCTCAGGGTGATCCCGCTGCATTACCTTCATCTCTTCTTGAATCTCTTCAAGTTGTCCTTCGACCAAGGCCATCTGATAGTCACAATATTCCGCATCGATAGAATTGCCCTTCTTCACGTCTTTGAGTTCATCCATCACCCGATTGAGTGCAACTCGCCGCGCAATCTTTTGAACAAATTCTTGACGTAGTGGCTGGTCGCCCAGCAGATTGAGGAATTGCAGAAGCGGCTTGGTCGTCAACCCCTGTACCAACAGCGTAAAGAGCATCACTCCAAAAATAATGGCGATAATGTCTTCCCGCTCAGCCAGTGATTCTGGAACACTCAACGCCAATGCCACTGAGACAGAACCGCGTAACCCGCCCCAGCAAAGCACAACCTGATTGGGCACCGTAATATCGGAGTCCCCCAACCAGTTGCTGAGGGCACTGAGGCCAAAAATACTAACGGCGCGCGCCACCGTCATCACTAAAATCGCAATGAGAATTGTGTCCAAATTCTCAATCAAGCCATCAAAGATCACCTGATCGCCAATCAGCAGAAACACAATCGAATTGACGAAAAACGCTACAAATTCCCAGAATTCTGACACCGATAACCGCGTCCGCGGACTCATGCCAATGCGGGAGCCAAAATTACCCAGAATCAGCCCTGTGGTGACAACGGCTATCACACCAGAGCCGCCGAGTTGCTCCGCCACCAGATAAGTGCCATAGGCCGATACCAACGTGAGGGATTGCTCAACCAATGGCAGATCGAATCGCTGCGTCAGGTAAGAAATGCCAAATCCAATCAAGCCTCCAATACTGAGACCAATGCCCACAAAAACAAGGAAGCGAGAAATCGTGACTGGAATTTCAAACTGCTCGACGCCCAGCGCAATGCCCAGCAGCAGGTTGTAGGCGACTACTGCTACCCCGTCGTTGAAGAGACTTTCCCCTTCCATGAGGGTGGTGAGCCGTTTATCCACCCCCAGTTCTCGAAACAGCGCAACCACCGAAACCGGATCCGTTGCAGATAAACCCGCTCCGACTAGTAGTGCCGTAGCCAGAGAAGCCCCGGCAAACTGCTGCAAGCCCAAGAACAAGCCGCCAACACAGATGATGACCCCAGCGATCGCAAACAACCCAATGGGCAACCAATCACGCTTCAGGTTTGACCACTTGATATTCCACGCCGCCTCAAACAGCAGCGGCGGCAAGAAGATAAATAAAATCAGTTCTGGCGACAGGTTGATCAGCCTGACATCTAAGGTCGCCAGGCCGAGGCCAACGAGCAATAACAACAGCGTGTAGGGAATGTTGCGTAGCCAGCTGAGCGCTCTGGACAGCGTAGCGACGCCTAAAGAGACCGACAAGACTAATAAGAATTGCCGTAACCCTTCTTCAATCAACGGATCTTCGAGGGCGGCTTCGACCAGCAACAAGGGAAATTGCATAGGCTTGGGCGGATAGAGTATGAGACTGCCATTCAAGACATTACCTTAAAGCTTGTCGCCCAACATGCACACTCTCGCACTGACAATCTGCTGTTTGGGGCTCTAAGTGGTTGGCCACTAACTCTGTCGAAGTTTTTTCGCTTGAGTCAGTAACGAATCGGCAAACGACAGCGCCTCTTGGTGTGATTGGCCACCCGCGAGTTGGGCGAGTTCATCGCGACGCATGGCTTCGTCAAGGGGTGTGACTCTGACGACGGTGCGGACTTGGTTGCTAGCCGCGTTGCTGGGCTTAGATTTCGCCTGTCGCTTTTTGCTGCCGCTGGCTAGCACTGGCTCAATCACTTCTTTGCCAACGCGAAAGTGGGCATCGGCCATGGCGGCGACCATGGGCTGGTGAGTGACACAGAGCACCTGCTGCGATCGCCCGAGCTGGTGCAATTTTTCCGCGATCGCTTGGGCAACGCGTCCTGAAACTCCCACATCCACTTCATCAAAGACCAGGGTATTGACCACATCCAGTTGCGAGAGGCAGGCCTTTAGCGCCAGCAAAAAGCGACTCATTTCGCCTCCGGACGCAGTTTCCGCCAGAGGTTGTAAGGGTTCACCTGGATTGGGACTGAAGAGAAACTGAATTTTGTCGGAGCCCAGAGCCGTCGGTTCTGCTGGGGAAATTGCCACCTGAAACTGGACCCGTTCCATCGCCAACGGTTTTAACTCTTCCACCAGTTGCTGCTCCAGGGTCTTGGCCGCCTTCTGGCGCAGTTTGGACAACTTGTCACAGTCTTTTGCGAGCGCCGCTTGTGCCTGTTCATAAGTGGCTTCAAGCGCTTCTAAGGATTGTCCTTCACCATTCAATAGAGCCAAAGACGCCTGAATCTCTTGCACGTATTCGATGAGTTCAGGCAGCGTTTTGCCGTATTTGCGGGTGAGTTGCTTGAGCTGGCTGATCCGGGCCTGCACGTCTTGCAGCCGTTGGGGATCAGTCTCGACATCCTCGCCATAGGCATTGATTTGCCGTCCGGCTTCCTCCACTTGGGCCAGGGCATCGTTGACTAAGTCTAGAATCGGCTCTACAGCATTGTCGTACTGCAGCATGTCTTCTAGCGTTTGGGATGCCCGCCCCAGCAGGTCAGCCCCAGCAGCGCTCTCCTGATCGCTCTCATACAACAGTTGGTAGACCTGATAGCTCTGCTGTTGCAGTTCTACCGCGTGACTCAGGCGCTGCTGCTCTTGTTCTAACTGCGTCAGCTCTTCGGGATCTTCCAAACCGACAGCGTTGAGTTCCTTCCACTGGTAATCAAACAAGTCGAGCTGATCTTGGCGCTGCTGTTCAGCCCGCTGGCGACGTTCGAGTTGAGTTTTGGCCGCGGCCATGGCTTCGTAGTGCTCAGCGACGACCTGCCGCTGCTGAGCGATCGCTTTGCCGCCCACCCCATCCACCCAGGCCAATTGCATTTGCGGATCCCCGACTTGCAGGGTTTGGCCCTGAGCAGTAATTTCCACTAAATGCAGGCGGAGTGCTTCGACCTGAGGTTTGTTGACATTGACACCGTTCAAGCGGGAGCGACTGCGCACGGTATTTTTGCCCGCAGTGAGTTCGCGGATACAGATGAGGCGATCGCCCTCGACTGGTACATCATGGTCTTCGAGCCAAGCGCGGGTGCGATCGGTGATCGTAAATGTGGCCTCAATGACGCCGCGTTTTTCCCCAGATCGGATCATCCGCTGACTGACTCGTCCGCCTAACACCGCATCCAGAGCATCCAGCATGATTGACTTACCGGCCCCCGTCTCACCAGTCAGCACATTGAGTCCAGCTTGCAATTCCAGCGCCAAGTGGTCAATTAATGCGAAGTTCTCGATCTTTAAGGCGACCAACATGGGCGATGTACAAAATCCTTAGAGAGGATAGAGTGGAACTCAAAAATATTATCTGACGAGGTTTGGGTGAACGGCAATCAATCCCCCTGACATCACTGAGTGGGGAAACCGAACCCAGGGCCATGACTATCGGCATGCAAGAACCAGTGCGTAGCGCCCATCACGGTTATCCTGCCTCCAAAATCATACGACATGATTCTGGCGTAGCCCTTGATGGAACGCCAGATCGGATGATTAAAGAACAGTGTTCTGGCAGCTTGAAGCCTGCGCTTAATTTATCGCATACAGGTACAGATGAACCAAACGGACTAGGCAGCGGGTTTTTCCCACTCATCTTTCGGTCCGCAACTCATTACAATAGTTAAGAAAGGTAAATTGACGCGAGGTACGGGCGGTGACTCAGACCATCCAATCACCTGATACATCAGCACCTGATACATCAGCAATCGTGAAAACTGAGAGCGTCGCAGCTAATCCAATTGTTGCGGCGCCTAAGTCTTCTGGTAAGGAGCGATCGCGGCGCAAGTTTGACCCCTTCGAAGACCTCGCCTACGACCCTGAGGGGATCAACGCTTACTATCAGCATCGTTTACCGAGCGTCATTACCCGAGTATTGACTGTAATCTGGCCGTTGCTAACATTTGCGACTCGCGTCTGGTGGAATGGTCGTGGCGGTACGTCTGAAAAAGTTCAGCGCCGACAAGCGCAGCGATTGCGAGAACTATTGACTGACTTGGGTCCCGCTTATATCAAAATCGGTCAGGCATTATCGACTCGTCCCGATTTAGTTCCCCCCATTTACTTAGACGAGTTAACACTACTGCAAGACCAATTGCCGCCATTCCCTAACCAAGTAGCCTTTCGGTACATCGAAGAAGAACTCGGCGCGACCCCTGACGAAATTTACGACGAGCTGTCCCCAAATCCAGTTGCTGCAGCGTCTTTAGGACAGGTGTATAAAGGCAAACTCAAGACCGGCGAGACGGTTGCGGTCAAAGTTCAACGCCCCGGTTTAGCCCAGCGAATTACGCTTGATCTCTACATTTTGCGAAAGCTCGCGCAGTGGGCGACTAACAATGTTTCCCAGATTCGCAGTGATCTCGTCGCCATCATGGACGAATTTGGGGCGCGCATTTTTGAAGAAATGGACTACACCCACGAGGGGGAAAACGCGACCCGTTTTGCGTCACTCTATGGGCACCTGGCCGATATTTACGTACCCACTATCTACCCGGAATATACGGCCCGACGGGTCTTAACCATGGAGTGGATTGACGGAACCAAGCTCACGAAGTTGGAAGAGTTAGCAGCGCAGGGCATTGATGCGACTCACTTGATTGATGTGGGGGTCCAGTGTTCGCTACGCCAGTTGTTAGAACATGGCTTCTTTCATGCCGACCCGCATCCGGGCAATCTGTTGGCGATGAGCGATGGCAAATTGGCATACCTCGATTTTGGCATGATGAGCGAGGTGAAACCCTATCAGCGCTATGGTCTGATTGAAGCGGTTGTCCACATGGTTAACCGAGACTTTGAGGGCTTGGCGAGCGACTATGTCAAATTAGAATTTTTGACTCCTGATACCGATCTGCGACCGATTATTCCAGCGCTGGCGGAGGTGTTTAACAATGCCTTAGGTGCCAGCGTGGCCGAGCTCAATTTCAAAAGCATTACGGACGAGTTTTCGGCGCTGATGTATGAGTATCCATTCCGCGTGCCAGCTTACTACGCCTTGATTATCCGATCGCTGGTCACCCTTGAAGGCATTGCGATTAATGTCGATCCAGAATTCAAGGTACTGAGCAAAGCCTATCCCTATGTTGCCAAGCGATTGTTGACTGACCCCTCTCCTGAACTGCGCTCTTCCCTCTCGAACTTACTCTTTAGAGACGGCGAATTTCGTTGGAATCGCTTGGAAAACCTGCTGCGGAATGCCAGTGATAGCGATGACTACGACATGGAAAGGGTGCTTGATCAAACCATTGAGTTTCTGTTTTCCGAGCGGGGGGAGTTTATTCGCGATCGCATTGCCGATGAAGTCGCTAAAGAACTCGATCACTTGGGTAACAATATGGTGCAAACCGTTCAACAGACGGTGCGGCAGCGACTCGGTTGGGAACAACCTTCCGCCAGTCAGGCCACCATTACGGTCCAGCCTAACAACAGTGACAGTAATCTAGACCGCATCTTACGCATCGTAGACATTCTGCGTAAAACCGACGGTTTTGACGCCACCCTATTAGTACGGCAACTGCCCCAGGTGCTGGCCAAACGAGAAACTCGTGATATGGGGCAGCGCATCGTCGGCAATCTCACCCAACGGGCTGCGGCACGGTTCATCCGCGATATTTTGCTAGCGAACACCTCTGCCAAGCCACCAGAAATGGCCCCAGCCGCCTACAAGTAGCTCGCCCTATGAAAAGCTGACAGTAGCTATCTGACGCGATGATCTTGTTCGGTCGCATCGGCCCAGCCAGTAGGCAAGTAGCCAGTTGCTTCATCCCAGCGATCGTCATCGTCATCGGTGCCTTGAGTACTCATCTCTAGAATCACGTTGTCATGAATGAGTGCAGCATCTGGCAGGGTTACGGGAATCTCCCTTAAGGCGGCGAGCACTTGCTCTGCAGAATCATAGCGCTGAGAAAAGTCATAACGCACCAGTTTGCTAATCACTGTCGCCAGGGTGGGATGGAGGTCGGGCACGCAATATTGCCAGATGACGTCACCGCGATCGTCGTACTGCAACTTATAGGGTGAAATACCGGTTAGGGCCTCGATCGCCGTGATCCCAATCGCGTATAAGTCACTGCTCAAGCGAGGCATGCCCGCCGATTGTTCGCTCGGCATATATCCCTTTGTGCCAATCCCAATGGTAGACGTGACGTGTGGCTCATTTTCTGACAGTTGATTGGGCAATTCTTTAACGGAGCCGAAGTCAATCAGCACCAATCGGCCATCACCAGCTCGGCGAATTAGATTTGAGGGTTTAATATCCCGATGAATGACCCCTTGCTTGTGAACGAACTCCACAACGGGCAGAATATCGAGCAAAAAGTTCATGACCCACGCAGGCGACTTAGGCTGCCGTGACGTGAGCTCATCTTTGAGCATATTGCCTTCGATCAGTTCTTCTACTAAGTAGAATGAGGAACCGGTTTCGAAGTGGGCCAGCAACCGAGGAATCTGAGGGTGATGTCCCAACCGTTCCAACGTTTGGGCTTCTGAAATAAACAGACGATGGGCCAACTGATGTGACTTTGGATCATCACTCAAAATACGCAACCGTTTGACCACACAAAGCGGATTGCCGGGGCGATGAGTGTCAGCTGCTGTATAGGTTTCGCTAAAGCCCCCGGCCCCGAGCACGGCTTGCACTTGATAGCGAGCAGCCAAGAGTGTGCCAACCACTTCCGCCTGTCGAACTTCCAGCAAATCCTGGAATTCTTCTTCTTGGCTGATAATCTCTTGCACGATGGGGGAGGTGGCATATTGCGCCAAGGTTTGGCGAAAGCGTTGTTTGCGCATCTGCTCACTAATTAGACCCGCAGTTGCGTAGGAGCCACCGGTGGCTACCAGGGCGATCGCCACGCCAGCCGTGGGCAAAAAGATTCCCAAGCCGACAAATCCAACAAAGCTAATGAGTAGCCATCCGGCACCAGCGATCGCCGTCCACAGTAGGCGATAGACCGTCCGCTCATTACGCATGAGCAGCACCCAAAAGCCCACACCAAAGATCAGCAAAAAGCCCGCGCGACTGAAGGGATTGGGTAAGAGTTCATGCAGGGCGGTACCGGTTCGTAAGGTCTCAATATCATTGGCCAAAACCTCAACCCCTGGCATCCGAAGAGGATAGCCTCGGCTCTGGGCAAAGGGTACATTGTGAAAATCTTGATGCACACTCGCCGTCGAGCCAATTAATACAATCTTGTCTTTAAAGAAGGCTCCGGACTGCAAATAATTCTCCCAGGGATCAGCGTCCAACACATACCAAAACGGCACATGCTCAAAGGTCTGCACCGGCCCCAGAAAGCGGTTGTAATCCCCCTTGGCAGGCGGTAACGTCTCCTTGGCGGCTTGCAGCGTTGCCTGGGCAAAACTGAGTTGATCGGTCCATTGAGTCGGATCACTTTCAGTCTCTAGCACCAGGGCAGACTGGGCGAGTTTCTCAAAGTAGGCATGCCCTTGTCGATGAATGCGACCGTCAGCTTCTAAGAGGGAGTTGAGATTGCCCAGTTGTACGCCCGCTTGCCGAAATTGCTCTAATGGCAGCGTCGGCTGTAATATAGCCCCCTGCCGCAGTTGCGTGTCGTCATAACTCATCGCGAGGGTGACGCGATCGCCATACCGCTCTAACACCTGCGTTAACTGTTCGTCATCAGCAGGGCCATAGGCGCTCTCAGTCGACAACAACAAATCCAAAGAAACGGCCTTCGCCCCGGCTGCCATCAGTCGTTCAATGACGATCGCATAAGCTTCGCGTTGCCAAGGCCACTGTTGTATGGGTTCTAGATCGGCATATCTAGTGGGGTCGCTGCGGTAATGCTCCACCTGTGACAGTGACTCTTCATCAATTGCCAAAATTACAATGTCTTCGGGGGCTGTCCTCGGTCCGCGCAACTCAAAAAATAGCGTTTGCAGCTCTTTTTCCCAGGCGGCTAAAAAAGGGCTGTTAATTGCCGTTACGACTGCCACGATTGAGAGACAACCGCCTGCCAACATTTTTTGCCAGGGCAACTGAAACGAACGTTGACTCGTCTGAGTTTTTGACTGAGTGGCTGTCGCAGAATAGGGCATACAGAGTGGGTAACCAAAGGGGCTGCTGTTCTAAGACTTTCGGTGCCAGTCAGAAGATTCTAGCCCGACGGTAGATGCACTTCGTTCATACCATAACCGTTTGTCGACGCTGGTGTACTTGACTCAACGGTCAATCAATTTATTTAATGGCTGGAGTTGGTGTGGAGCAGTCGATCTCATCATTTCTTGGGGAAGTGTTCGACTGGCAAAAGCCTGCGCTGTGGTCTTGATCACGGCCTCAATACATTAGATAGTGCCCTTTATAGCTGTTGTCCGCTGCCCTATAGGCCGAGGGGGAATCACGTGACGGTTGATTGTGTGATTGAGAATGCAGCATTGGTGGGGTGTCCTGGTCTGTGGACGATCGCGCTCCAAGATGGCACCATCGCGACGGTCACACCTACCGCCACGTTACCCGCCGACATCACTATTGACGCCCAAGGGCAGCTACTGGTGCCGGGATTTGTCGATGCTCACATTCATCTAGACAAAGCATTTTTGTTGAAACAAGCTCCGGCTCAGGTCGGCGACTTTGCTGAAGCCTTGAGCACCACATTGCGGTTGAAGGAACAGTACACAATGGAGGATATGCAACAGCGGGCTCAAACCGTACTAGAGCAGGCGATCGCCTTTGGCATTACGGCGATGCGGAGCCACGTTGAGGTGGATCCGGTCTTAGGGTTAACCTCAATGGCAGCGCTGTTGCCTCTCAAGCAGGCTTATCAACATCGCATCACGTTACAACTGGCGGTGTTTGCTCAAGAGGGCATTACTCAGCAACCGGGTACCGCAGCACTCTTGCGACAAGCAATGGCAATGGGCGGTGATGTCATCGGGTCGGCTCCCTATGTTGATCCTGATCCCCAGCGCAATATTGAAATCAT
>CAZLYS010000098.1:0-290 GCA_964563415.1 uncultured Halomicronema sp. | reverse complement strand
TGTGATGTGGATTTTCACCTCGATTTTTTGGATAACGATGAACCGTTTCAGTTACCCTTCGTGATTGCAGAAACGCGCAAGCGGCAATGGCAAGGACGAGTGTGTGTAGGGCATATGACCAAGCTGGCAGGGCTGCCTCCAGAGCCACTGGCAGCGATCGCAGCAGAGCTCAAAGACACGGGCATTTCAGTGCTAGCGCTACCCGCTTCCGACCTATACATGATGTCACGGGCAGATACGCACAACGTGCGTCGCGGAGTTGCTCCCATACTTCAACTCGCTGATTGGGG
>CAZLYS010000097.1:0-9776 GCA_964563415.1 uncultured Halomicronema sp. | reverse complement strand
ATTGAGGCTGATCGTTAAGCCTTAATGGCTTAACCAGTTCAACGTACCTGAGAAACCAACAGCCTTTATGGCTGAGCTGATCTCAATTCCGCACTCTGGCCAGTTATCCATAAACTTTCATCTTCATCCCAGGTGCGGTATCGAACCACCGTGCCGTGATCAGAAACGACCTCTGTTTGAAATCCGTCATCCTGCCCTGGGTTTCGGAAAACCTTACTTCCCAGTAAGACTAGCGTCCGGACATGAGGAGCCAAAGGCATCGGTTGATCAGATACGCGTATAGAAAGCTGAGGTTCTTGATAATCCGGAAAATAGATCTCAGTTAAACGCCGGTAATAAGGATGCGTTAAAACCGCCGTTGTTTCGGGCAAAAAGGTTTCTCGAATATATTCAATACTCGATCCATAATCGATATCGTAATTCCGTAACTCGCGCGCGGTGGGCAATGAATCTGGTCCGAGCAAAAAAAATAAGCCATTCAACCCTACTGCAATGCCAATGACCCATCCCAAAGCGTAGCGATATCGGCTTTGCAATCTCTCACTTAGTGCCACCAAGCTACAGCTTGCGAGCAAAATGAATCCCGGCATGATGGTGAACGCCTGATCCTTTCGGCGCAAATGGACGAGAAGAAAATACAGTCCCCCTGGCAGAATAGAGAGCATTATTGATTGAGCGGACCATTGCCGCGGCCAGAGGCGTTTAATCCAGTGCGAACGCGGTCGAAAGACCATCCACAGCATCGGTAAAATAGCAATGCCAACCACTCGAAAGAGCGCTTTGAACAGCAGAAAAAAGTTGTCCAAAATTTTTACCAGAGAATCTGCATCCTGGCGCTCGGTATGGAGTGGCAACCAAGCCTGAACCATCGCCCAGTAAGTCGGCCACCCACCTGCCGATTGAATCAGCGGAATAAACCAAATAGCAACTCCCAAAAGCCCAATCAGAACCGCTACTACCACGTCCTGAACCTTGTACCCTTTTGTCCTAAATCCACGAACAGTGGCAAAGAGGGCAAAGGGCAGTAGAAAAAAAGGCGTACTTGGCCGAATGCCTCCAGCTAATCCCATCAAGAGTCCTAGCAGTATCAGATATCGCCGCTGTCCCAAGCCGGTTTTGTAGGCGGCAAAATCGATCAAGACAATCCAGCTGAACTCAATAACATGACTGAGTGCAACTTCAGAACGGTGCCAAACGGCAGGACTCGTCAAGGTAAGCAAGCTTGCTGTCCATCCCACTTTGGCGTTGAACCACTCCCGCCCGATGAGGAAGAGGCCCACCACGGCAACCCCGGACGCGAAGATGTTGACGGCGATGAGACTGGCATGGGGGTCCCGAAGAAACAGATTGAAGCCTCTCGCGAAAAAAATGAAGAGGATGAACATGCCCGGCATTTGGGGCTGTGCGAGCCGAATATCGAAGTGCTCCACAGCAAGGGTGAAGTTGCCACTGTCTCCCGGTCGGACGATCTCACCAGCAAAGATGATCCGAGTTGCAACGGTAATTGTAAATAGCGCAATTAATGGCAAAACCAATTGTTGCCAATGCTGTTTCTCTAATTGATCGAATGGCAATAACGGAGCGCGTTGGAACATAGGATATATGGAGGAGAACGTATTGATGAAATAGTATTCTCTGAAGGATGCTATTTAAGAACGATCGCTCCCGATTTTGACACGATTTTAGTTTTGAGGCACTGTCTTGTTAAAGGGTGAGGCATTCAAAGCCTCTGGATAAGAGTATTTCAGAGATTCTCACGGGCCTCTGAATGAATCCCATCGCCATCGATGGCGTTGTTCGTTGGCCTAAACTCCAATGGGGCCTCACCCAGTTGTGGATTAGCCGCTGCACATTCAAGGCTCTCTGTAAGCCCTTTCGCTGCTTGGCATAGTGGTTCTGTCGCCTTCGGTAAGCGGTCGCCCGCCGCCTCAAGGCACTGTTGAATGCCTCGACATGATTGGCATGAACCGCTGCTTTAGGACTAATCGTCGTAAAGGGATGCTCGACTTGGAGCCATTCCACTCTCGCCTTGTCCTGAGAACCTTTGATCTTGATGTCGACTTCTAATCCCTCGCGCCATACCTTCCGATAGGGATCGGCATCTGAGGTGAGGCGGCGGGGCAAGTAGACGCTGGCCAGTTTCCACAATTCCTGGCCGTAGCGTCGCTCGCCATCCGTCAACCACCGTATCCATTCACTCGGCTCTGCCCACTGCCAGGCCCGTTGAACGCCTTGCTCAAACAACCGAGCATCCTTGAGTCCGGCACTGGCTTCTATCCAGTAACGACTCTTGCGTTCAAGGAAGCTAATCGTCCATCCCTGCGACTCTGAGGGGGGAAAGGTTCTCTGCCACTCGGGTGTAGAGTTCATCGCCTTCTATCGTGACTTCTCCTCTCTCGGGGGCAGTGGGAGACCAGGCCGGAAGATGCGTGGATAAACGCTGTTCCCAATCGGTAATACAACTGGGTGATTTGCCGACAACTCTGGCGGCGGCTCTGACGCCAAGCCCTTCATGTCTGGCGTTAAGGGCCATCTCGACCGTGGCAACTGGGGTCCTCAGGCGGGCTATCGGAGTGCCGCTACGTTCATTGAAGTGACGACCACAAGCCTGACAGAGATAACGTTGGAGCATTTGATTGCTCTTCAGGGGCTTGATACCGTTTTTGACAACTTGCTCGCTCTGACAATAGACACAGTTCATTTGGCTTAGACACTTTTCTGGATATCCAGTCTAGCTATCACCCCCTAAGCTGACAGTGCCCTCGTGTAGAGGGGGGAAGCTGTCGACGGCGCCACTCTTTAGCGCGGCTGCATCGTAAGACCTGGTGCTACTCCAAATCAGTCGAGAGGCTGGAAATCTCAATCCAGCTGCTCATTGACTACCTCAAGCATAGGGAGGTGCCTACTTTTACCTGAATCATTCTGCAATGTGCAACGCCGCAAAAGCAAAGGCACCCGAACCCAAAAAGCTTCCCATCCAGAAGAGCGTCCGGAATTGATTTCAGTCGAATGCGTAGGCAGGCACATAAAGCGCATGCGCAACGACGACAACAATTGCGGCCATCTGTGTGAGCCCTAATGACTTCACTTAGAAATATAAAAGACTTTTAGTCCTCTATTGGGCGAGTCTATCGAGCCAATCAGACAGGGCAGTCCCAATTGCATGAGGTTGATCTTCTTGAAGGAAATGGAGACCTGGGCCTACAGAGACGGTTTCCATGTTGGAGACACTTGTCTGTAAGTATTCAATCACTGGTGGTGGCGCAATGGCTCCTGGTTCAGCATGAAGGAACAACTTAGGTATCTGAGTTGAGGTGATCCAAGCACCATTGGCGAGAACAGTCTCCGTTGTCTCGGTGGGGTCACCCCCAATAGGAACTTCTCGGGGCCATTGCAGCGTGGGTCGGCGACTTTCCGGTGTGAGATAGGGAGCACGATAGGCATCCATTTCTGCTTCAGTTAATGTTCGCAGCACTTGATTGGGCAATATGCTTTCTACAAAGAAGTTGTTCTGCAGAACCATTTCCTCACCAATGCCTTCTGTTCGCAAATTACGGAATAACTCACCGAGTTCAGGTCCCATCGCTTCATAGCTAGGTGCGGGGAATCCTGGCGGCAGCAATGCCTCCATAAACACCAAAGCACGTACATTCTCTTCATTCAGGCGAGCATATCGCATTCCCAATACCGACCCCCAATCATGAACTACCAGAGTCATGTTTTGAAGGTCTAAAGACTCGATGAACCCATCCAGATAGGATGCATGGTCAGCAAATGTGTAGGGAATATCGGGTTTACCTGAGTCCCCCATACCGATCAAATCTACGGCAATAACCCGATGATTGTCTGAGACATAGGGAATGATGTTGCGCCATAGATAAGATGATGTCGGGTTACCGTGGAGGAAAAGAACGACCGGACCTTCACCTTCATCGACATAGGCTATTTTTGAGCCATTGACTTCAACGAACTTTTTTTCGAAGGGAAATTCAGAAGATATCTCTTGATTCATAGCGCTTATTTGTCCTGGTTTAATTGTGGAAGCCATTGCCGGGTGATAGTTGGCATTTATGGCGTGGATAGCTTTTATACTCAAGGGCAAAGCTGTTGCCAATGAAAGGCCTAAAGTTGTTACGCGAATGTACTTGAACATTGGAAAAGTCCATGAATTACTACTGAACAATGACCCCTAGGAGCTATCCCTTCAGGCTTGTCAGATTCTTGGGCAGTCACAGCATGACATCAGACACCAAAGTCCTGATGAATCTGCCGATGGCGCGACTGATTTACAAACTGAATTTCATCTTTGTATTAATACCAGAATTCAAGTTCTGGTATTAATACAAAAAAATAGGGAGCCTATCATTTCGCTGTTCGATCTAACGACTCACTGATCATCTGCCTGTGGAACAGCGTATTTGACGATAACCACATTTGCACCTTCATCCCTGAGAGGAATGAGAGCTTGGTAAGCATCTGAGTTATACCAAGCATCTACAGACTGTACATCAGGGAATGTTGCAACCGCTCCAATTTGATGAGTAGGATGATCACCAGAAACGACACTAGCAAACTTACCTTGAGTCAAAGGAACACCACCAAAAGGTGTCATAGTTGCTGGAACTTGAGAGACATATTTCTGGAACTTTTCAGAGTTTCTGACCGTAACATTAATGATCACGAAGGCGCTTTCATCTTGCTCATTTTCAGCTTGACCTATGCCAGAAAAATTGTTTGAAATGGCTACAACAGATGCAATTCCTAAAACTCCTAGCAAGAGTATAGGTGCAAAATATTTCTTCATTACGTATCTCCTTTTTCTATGGACACATTACGCAGCTGCACACTTAACAATCGTCACATCAGCTGCTTCGTCGCGAAGAGGAATCAGGGCTTGATAATCAGCAGATTGATACCAGTTATCGATTGCCTCAACATCCGGAAATTTGACCACCGCTGTCATTTGATGTTTAGAATCACCGGAAAGGATGCCGATGACTTTGCCCCTGATAACAGGTTCCCCACCAAAATCTATAATGGTAGCCATTGATTTTTGTGCATATTCCTGCATTTTCTCAGGATCTTTGATTACTACTGTGGCAATAAAAAAAGCACTCATGATTTTCTCTCCTTGTTGGGATTAATGTGATTGGATTGATGATCTCATTGACGCTTGATGCAATCATGGTGGCACGCAAGATAGGAAAGCATCTCTGAACACTTCGATAGCTTGTCTAATTGATTCACTTAACACCACATTTTCCTTTCTTCTAGTATTTTTATAAATTCCAGAATTTCAATTCTGATTAAGTCAAAAAAAATTATTCTGCTATTCTTTCATAGCTCGATTCAATAAAGTCCCTGATCACTTGCTTGTCCATCGCGACCTTCACCATCATCGAACAGCCCAATGCAGTACCTAAAAGATTATGGGCTTCTTTTTGAATATCAACTTTGCTCGATATTTCACCTTTTCTTTGGCCGCCATGAAGAGCGTTCTTAAAGCTTTCCTCTAATAAAGCAAAGAAAACAGCAATTTTAGCCTTAACTGCAGGATCTTGATCGGTGATCTTCTCGCTAATAGTATTGCAGGCCAGGCATCCCCAGGGAATATCCTGATCTCGTGCTCTGAGTATGTCATCTAAATAGTTGCGTATATCTTTCAACCCAGCCCCCTCCTGACGAAGTGGTCTGGTGAAGTTGCGAATTGTATGGTCAACATAATGTTCGAGGCATCGTAAAAATGCACTGTGTTTGTCCCCAAAACTGTCGTAAAGACCATATCGAGAAACCCCTGTACCCTTTACAAGATCTGCATAAGACGCGCCTTCATATCCCTTTTCCCAAAACACACGCATCATGGCATCGAGTGCAACTTTTTCATCAAATTCCTTTTGTCGTCCTCTAGCCATATGTTTCCGTAGTGAGTTGTTAACTCATTCATTTATATTCCTCAGCCATATTCAGAATACGTATTCTGAATATGGCTGTCAACCCTTTCTGATAGGAGTATCCCTAGCTTTATGCTGCAGTTTTCTCCGCCAATGTCTGTGCGCCTGGGCGAGTTGCCCTGCCCCATGTTGTCAGCCTATCCGGCATTATTGGCGAATTCCAGAAAAGGGGGGAAATCGATAAGTTGAGGTGGCTCCATCGCAAGACGAGAGACGAGTAGTCTTCTCTCGTACTAGCCAGAAAGCATTAGTGTAAAAGGAGTTAAGCTCTAAAAAAACCAAGTAGTACTGTCTCTGAGGCTAGGGAAGTGACGGTTTACAGGTACAGAGTATTCTCCATACTCTAAGCTTCAGGGTTTGAATCTACTCTAATTGCACTTGGTGACAGCAACCCTTGAATCCTCCCTAATACGGGCGAACTAAACTAACCCAGATCGCAATTTTGCTACTTTAGGGCTTCATACTCGGCTACCTGCTTAATCTGCCCCCTGCTCACACTCTTCCACCAACTGATTTAATGCTTTTTGCATGGTGCTTTCAACCAGCTGATAGCACTGCTCGACATAGGTGCGATCGCGGGCTGCATCCTCACCATAATGGTCAAACCAAATGGGTGGACAAATGCGAGTATGAATGGGTTTTGGGAAAGGAATATTGGGCAATGGACCGATCGCCACCCCCCAGGGCCACCCCACATAAATCGGCAAAACACTCGGATCAATACCCAGCGGCCAGGGAATGGGACCTGGTGCCACCGCCTTAAGCTGGTCATAGATTTCTGCCAGTACAATCAGCGTCTCGTGGGCACCGTGAGAAATCATGGGCACAATCGGCAAGTTGTACTCCAACGCTAACCGAATAAACCCCTGCTGGCCGTTGAGCAAAATCTGATGGCGTAATGCATAGGGGCGAAAGACATCCTTTGCGCCGCCAGGATAAATGACGAGACTGGCACCCGCTTTTAGAGCTGCTAGCGCCATCCGCGGCTCGGCGCGAATCGCACCCAGATGAGCCGCCATGCGAGCGACCACGGGCAGAGCCCGCCACATTCTGGAATCCATCAGCGCATAAACGGGACGGTCTGGCCCAAATTGATGAAACCACTCATAGGTCATGGCCAACGTGTCGGGGGCCGCCAAGCCACCATTGTGGGAACCAATCAACATCACTTGACCGGCAGGCATCTGGTCCCAGCCATCCGTTGTCGTCTGGAAGTAGGTGTGGGTAATCCATTTCAGCAGGGGCAGCGATCGCTCAATATTGGCGGGAGAACGACCGTCTAGCGACAATCCATTGAGTTCATTAGCGGGGGCGATCGCCGCCTGCCATCCGAGGTCAAGGAAGGGTTTCAGGCGATCACTCCAATCAGTTAGCGTTTGCAAGGCCCGAGATCTCAACGACAGCCTTTCTAGTGTCGCTGATAGGTGTCCGAAATCTTGCCCTCGTAGCGGCCATACCAAATTTCTATTTGATTGAGCTCCACTCTCGGTGGTGGGGGCCTAGGGGGGATCCCTACCTAGAACGAGGCCATCTAGGGGCTTGCTATCAGAGCGCCACTGTTATCGACATGCGGCTATCTCTTTCAGGGATTTCATAGAAGTCGAGATACTTGATCAGCTTTCTGATACTGCTTTAAATCCTTGGAAGTTAGATCTTCTGAATCCTTAAGGATTCCTTATTTCCTTCTCTGAAAGAAACAGCTTAAAAACAGATCCTTTATCGAAATTAATATGTTCGACAAAGTTTTGTTTGAAAATTTTGAAAAGACATTGTCATTTTCATACCATGGAAATATACGAACTGTTGAAACAGCTTCAATAAACCTCTCTGGAATACAAAGTCCTTTCCATTACCTAAATAAAAGAGGCTTAAAAACTGGTAATTGTCTAGATGAAAATCTGAAATCCCCTGCGCCCCACTATGTATTAGGTCTCTAAGAATGGTGAATTTTCTCCTGAGACTGTTGTTTCCGTGTCGGGGGAATTGTTCCATGTTTCCGATGTGAATTTGAGAGCGCGTGAGTTGTTTGAATATTGATGGTTTTCTGGGAAAGTGAATTTTCGATTTTAGGGATTGATTGACCTGTGAGTATCTTCATTATCTTTTGTTTTTTGATTTGGGAGTTTAGCGATGGTCTCTATAACGGTTGAAAAAGCTCAAAGTTTGGTTTTATGGCTCGACCAAATTCGTCTAGATGATGTACCCATTGTGGGGGGCAAGAATGCATCTTTGGGCGAGATGATTCAACAGTTGACCCCCAAAGGTATTAACGTGCCAGCGGGCTTTGCGACCACGGCCCAGGCCTATCGTCAGTTCATTCAATTCAATGATCTGGATGACAAATTGCGATCGCTCTTTGCTGATCTCGACGTGAGCAATGTGCAAAATCTGCAGCAGCGGGGGCGGGCGGCGCGATCGCTCATGCTCCATGCGCCTTTTCCCCCCGAACTAGAGGTCGCCATCCGCGATGCTTATCGGGCCATGGGTAACCGCTATGGGGCCGATACGGATGTGGCGGTTCGCTCCAGTGCCACCGCTGAAGATTTGCCCGACGCCAGCTTTGCCGGCCAGCAAGAAACCTATCTCAACGTCCACAGCGAGTCCGAGGTCATTGAGTCCTGTAAGAAATGCTTTGCCTCGCTGTTTACCGATCGCGCCATTTCTTACCGCCAAACAAAAGGATTTGACCACTTTGAGGTGGCTCTGTCGGTCTGCGTGCAAAAGATGGTGCGGTCAGACCTGGCAACCTCTGGCGTGATGTTTTCCATCGATACCGAAACCGGCTTTCGCAATGCAGTGTTGGTCACGGCGGCCTACGGCTTAGGCGAAAACGTGGTGCAAGGTACGGTGAACCCGGACGAGTATCGAGTGTTTAAGCCGACGTTGAAAACGGGACACCAGCCGATTTTGAGCAAGCGGTTAGGCAGCAAAGCGCTGCGAATGGTGTACAACACCGGCGGCACCAAACTCGTGAAAAACCTACAGGTGCCCCGCTGGGAACAAAAGCGATTCGCCATTTCTGACTTTGATGTGCTGCAGCTTGCGCGCTGGGCCTGCACCATCGAAGACCACTACAGCGAGTTGCGTGGCGTGTATTCGCCAATGGATATTGAATGGGCCAAGGATGGGCAATCGGGAGAACTCTTCATCGTGCAGGCGCGGCCCGAAACCGTGCAGTCTCAGCGGCAAAGCAATGTGCTGCAGACCTATCACCTCGACAAACCGGCGGATGCCCAGGTGCTAACGTCGGGCCGAGCGGTGGGGGCCATGGTGGGGGCTGGCAACGCCTGCGTCATTTTAGATGTAGATGATATTGATCAGTTTCAGCCAGGAGAAGTGCTCGTCACCGCCAAAACGGACCCCGACTGGGAACCGATTATGAAGCAGGCGGCGGCGATTGTGACTGATCAAGGGGGACGCACCTGTCACGCGGCGATCATCGCGCGCGAGTTGGGCATTCCCGCGATCGTGGGTTGTGGCAATGCGACCGCCGTAATTCAGACAGAGCAAACCGTGACTGTTTCTTGCGCAGAGGGAGAAGAAGGTCAGGTCTATGACGGCGAAATTCCCTTCACGGTCGAAGAGACCCCGTTGGATGACTGCCCCGAGACCCACACCCACATCATGATGAACGTGGGCAATCCCGAAATTGCCTTTAGCGTGTCGGCGTTGCCGAGTGCCGGGGTCGGGTTGGCACGGATGGAGTTCATCATTGCCAATCACATCAAAGTTCACCCGATGGCGCTGCTCAAGTTCGAGACGCTGACGGATGGCTCGGCTAAACGCAAAATCGCCCGCCTCACCGAGCAGTATGAGGAGAAGCCG